>JANXUK010000031.1 GCA_025356275.1 Sphingomonadales bacterium
ATGCCGCTCCGTCAAAATCACCCCGCAAGCCAATCGCCGATCCCATAGACACGCCCTCCAAATGCAGGGCGCCATTGATTCAGACTTTTGCGGCTTTGGGAATCCCTCTCGTGAGTCACCCTCACCGCAGGTTGGTATTACATAGAACGCCATCCAGGCGATCATCGCGGCCGCATGCACCCACATGATCGCCGGGCGTGGCACCTTGGGATGAACGACGTAACCGGGCACTTCATAGCCAAAGCCGATTGCCAGCGCCGCCACCGCAACCAGCGCCATGACGAGGTGAAACCGTGATCGCCGAGGCCGCAGTGGCGCTGCACCCGGCATAGGGTTATCCGCCAAAGTCGCCATAAATCCCCCTCACCCCGTCAAACCCCGCGACTAACCGGCTGGGCGCACGAGGCAAGCCCGGTGCGCCGCCTATTTCGCCGCCGGCGCCGGGTGCGCCTTGAAGAAGGCGTTGGCGTGCCCCATCAACTGCCCCCACCAATCGACCGTATCGGCGAAATTGACCTGATCGAGCCCGCCGATCGTGGACAGATCATAAGTAATGCTCAGCCGCCCGTCGTCCAGCACCGACATCGTGGAAAAGCGTTTGGTCTTGTTCCACAGATTGGCCAGATCGGTGGTGTTGGTTGGATCCTTGCTGAAGGTGATCGAAAATTCCAGTGAGCCGCAATTGCTATTCGCGGTGCAATTGTAGAAATCGATGTCGTAGGTATAGCCGGCCGCCGCGCTGGTTATCACGGGGTCGCCCGTCTTGCTGTCCTTGGCCAGCTTGGCCTTGTAGCCCTGTGCCAATAATGAGGCGACGACGGTTTCGGGCGCCGATGCGCAGACATAGGTGTCGGGACAGCCATTGGCCGCCCCATTCGCCGCCCCATTCGCCGCAATCGCCGCGCCGGGCACGCTGATCGCGCCCAACAATGCCGTCAATTTCACGAAATCACGCATGGCTGTTTCCCCGATGGTGCCGCCCGACGCCCCCCGTCGCTCTGGGCAGGCGCAGCTTGACCAGCAGGCCGCCCAAGTCCTCGCTGTCGGCCAATGATGCGCTGCCGCCGTAGATCTCCACCACGTCGCGCACGATGGCGAGACCCAGCCCGGTGCCGGGCTTGCCGGTATCCAGCCGCGCCCCCCGGTCGAATATCGCGGCGCGCGCGCTTTCGGGGATGCCGGCGCCGTCATCCTCGACCCAAACTTCGCACCATTCCTTGTCGGCACCAGCAGCCTCGATGGTGACAAACACGCTACCGCCGCCGTATTTCGCCGCATTCTCGATGACATTGCCGAGGATCTCGTCGAGGTCCTGCCGCTCAATCGCCACCGCCGCCGCCTCGCCGCCCGCCACATCGAAGCGCACCGCCGGGTACAGCCGCGTCACCGCGCGCAGCACCGCCTCCGCGCTTTCGCGCACGCCGGCGCGGCTATGCCCCACCGCGCGGCGGCCCACCGCGCGCGCCCTCGCCAGATGGTGATCGACCTGCCGCCGCATCACCGCCGCCTCGCGGATCACGGTGTCGGCCAGATCGGGAGCACGGGCGGTGGCCGCATTCATCACCACGGTCAGCGGGGTTTTCAGCGCATGCGCCAGATTGCCGGCATGGGTGCGCGCCGCCTCGGCCTGCCGCTCGGTGTGGGCAAGGAGCGCGTTGACCTCCTCGACCAGCGGCTGCACCTCCAGCGGCAGCGGATCGACGATGCGGTGGCCGCCGGTGGTCCGCATCCGCTGGATCGCGCGCCGCACCCGCCTGAGCGGCCCCAGGCCGTACCAGCTTTGCAGCGCCGCCATCACCATCAGGCCAAGCCCTAGGACCACGAAGCTCTCGATCAGGATGATGCGGATACGATTGATCTGCGCGTCCAGCTCGCTGCGGCTTTGCGCGACCATGAACCACCACACCGTCTTGCTGTGCGGCAGGATGATCGAGCGTTCCATGATCCGCAGCGGCTCCTCGGGGAATTGCGTGCTGTCATAGGTGTGGGGTTGGCCGTCGAAATGGCCAGGATCGGTCTTGAGACTGCGATCCCATAGCGAGCGCGAGGGGAAATCTTCATGCCCGGCGCCGCTGATCTGCCAATAAAGCCCCGAATTGGGCTCCAGAAAGCGCTGATCCCCCAGCGGCCGGTTGAAGAACACCTCGCCATCGGGGCCGATTTCGGCCGAACCGACCATCCCGGTCAGCATATAGCCCATCTGATCGTCGAAACTGCGCGTCACCAACCCGGCCAGCGTGGAATCGAGCGCCAGCCCCCCGCCCAGCAGTAGCAGCGTGATCCAGCCCGCCGCAATCACCAGCATCCGCCGCGCGAGCGAACCGGTGTGCGGCGCGCGCGCCTCTATCGCTGGGCTCTCAGCCTGTGCCGGCGCAGCCGGATCGCCATCGGGCACGTCCCCGCGAACCCCGCGCGATCAGCCGCGCGGCGCCAGCGCCGGATCGTCGAGGCTGTAGCCCAGCCCGCGGATGGTGGTGATGACATCGGCACCCAATTTTTTGCGAATACGGGTGACGAACACTTCGATCGTATTGGAGTCGCGATCGAAATCCTGATCATAGATATGCTCGATCAACTCGGTGCGGCTGACCACCTTGCCCTTGTGATGCAGCAGATAGGACAGCAATTTGTATTCCTGCGCGGTCAGCTTCACCGGTTCCCCGTCCAGCGTGACCCGGCCCGATCGCGTGTCCAGCCGCACCGGCCCCGCCATCAGCTCGGACGAGGAATTGCCTGAGGCGCGGCGGATCAATGCGCGCAGCCGGGCGATCAGCTCCTCGCTCTGGAATGGCTTGGCGAGATAATCATCGGCCCCCGCATCGAGCCCGGCGACCTTGTCCGACCAGCTGTCGCGCGCGGTCAGCACCAGCACCGGGAAGGTCCGCCCCGCCTTGCGCCACATGCCCAGCACGGTCAGCCCGTCGATCTCCGGCAGACCCAGATCGAGCACCACCGCGTCATATTCCTCGGTCGAGCCCAGGAAATGCCCATCCTCACCATCGATGGACAGGTCGACCGCGTAGCCGTTCTGTTCAAGAGTGGTTTTAAGCTGGCGGCCCAGCGTCGGTTCGTCCTCGACGATCAATACGCGCATTGTGAGGTGTCCCTGTTCGTGTGCCCGTGTGTGGAACGGGCATGCGGTTAGACGCCGCGTCCGTCAAGCCGAGCGCCGCATGCTTCTATTGCGAATGGTTGATGACCTCGCCCGACCGGCCATCGACATCGATGAAAACCACCCGGCCATCGTGAATGAACTTCAGCCGATAGGCCATCGCGACCGGATCGAACTCCTGCCCGATATATTGGATGCCCGGCATGGTGGGCAGCACGCGCTGCTCGATCTCGCGCGGGGGCAGCACGTTGCCGGCGCGGATTTCGCGGCGCAATTCGCGCTGTACCCCGCCCCGCCCCGCCATCGCCGGCCCGGCCGCCAATAGCAGCGCAAGCGCCACCACGCGGTAAATCAGGAGGGGGCGGATGGGGGTCATCGTGCGATCCATAGTATCGCGGGATTGAACCTTTGGTGAATAGCTGTTGCGCAGCCGTGATCCGGCGGGCTTGTCAGCGCGGCAGCGTGTCCCTAGGGGCGGCGCCATGGCTGCCGCACCGATCCTCGCCTGGGAAGGCCTCGGCCTGATCCAGGGCGGCCCCGCACAAGGCAACGGCTGGCTGTTTCAGGGCATCGATCTGGCCATCGCGCCGCGCGACCGGCTGGCGTTGATCGGGCGCAACGGGGCGGGCAAATCGACGCTGCTGCGGTTGATGTCGGGCACGGTGGAGGCTGACAAGGGCACGCGCTCGGTCCAGCCGGGGACGCGGATCGTCACGCTGGAGCAGGACCCGTTCTTCACCGGCTATGCGACGCTGATGGATTTTGCGCTGCACGGCGATGACGCCCCCCCGGCGCATGGCGTGGAGGCCATCGCCAGCCAGCTTGGCATCGACATGACCCGCCCGGCGCAGAATGCCAGCGGGGGTGAGCGGCGGCGCGCGGCGCTAGCAAGGGCACTGGCCAGCGAACCCGATCTGTTGCTGCTGGACGAGCCGACGAACCATCTCGACCTTGCCGCGATCGAATGGCTGGAAGGCTGGCTGTCGCGCTATTCGGGGGCCTTTGTCGCGATCAGCCATGACCGGGCGTTCCTGACCCGGCTGACCAAGGCGACCTTGTGGCTGGACCGGGGCAGCCTGCGCCGCCGCGAGATCGGCTTTGGCGGCTATGAGGCGTGGGAGGAAGCCACCTTTGCCGAGGAAGCACGCAATGCCGACCGTCTCGACGCCAAGCTGAAGCTGGAGGCCCATTGGCTGGAGCGCGGGGTGACCGCGCGGCGCAAACGCAATCAGGGCCGGCTGGAAAAACTGTACGAAATGCGCGCGACGCGGGCGGCGATGCTGACCCCGCAGGGCACCGCGAAATTGCAGCTCGCCAGCGATGGCGCGAAAACCAAATCGGTGATCACTGCCGAGCATGTGGTCAAGCGGTTTGGCGAGGGAAGCGCCGAACGCACCATCATCCGAGATTTTTCACTGCGGATTCAACGTGGTGACCGGATTGGACTGGTCGGCGGCAATGGCGCAGGCAAAACCACGCTCCTGCGGCTGCTGACCGGCGAATTGGCGCCCGACAGCGGCACGGTGACGCTCGCCAAGACGCTGTCCGGCGTGATGATCGATCAGCAGCGCAGCCTGATGGCGCCTGGCAAGACCGTGCGCGACATCGTGGCCGAGGGGGGCGATTGGGTTGATGTGCGTGGGGTGCGCAAGCATATTCAGGGCTATCTCAAGGACTTCCTGTTCGACCCCGCGCTGGTCGATGCCAAGATCGGCACGCTGTCAGGCGGGGAGCGGTCGCGGCTGTTGCTGGCGCGCGAATTTGCCCGGTTTTCCAACCTGCTGGTGCTGGATGAGCCGACCAATGATCTCGATCTGGAGACGCTCGACCTGTTGCAGGAGGTGATCGCGGATTACGACGGCACCGTGCTGATCGTCAGCCATGACCGCGATTTTCTCGACCGGACCGTCACCGTGACGCTGGGCCTCGATGGCAGCGGGCGGGTGGATATCGTTGCGGGCGGCTATGCTGACTGGCTGGCGCAGCGGCAGACTCCCAACGCGGCGCCGCGTGCGAAGGCGCAGGCGCAGCGGACCCCGCCCCCAGCCGCGCCGGCTGCGCGGCTGAAATTGTCGTACAAGGACCAGCGCGATTACCAATTGCTGCCGGCACGCATCGAGGAATTGGACCGGGCCATCGGTGTGCATGAGGCGGCGCTGGCCGATCCAGCGCTGTATACGCGCGATCCGGCGCGGTTTGCGGCGCTGACCGCTGCGTTGGATCGCGCGCGCGATGACAAGGACGCGGCGGAGCAACGCTGGCTCGAACTGGCTGAAATGGTGGGCGAGTAAGCGTCAGCCGAGCCGGTAATATTCCGCCACCCGGTCCAGCGCCAGGCGAAGCACCAGCTTGCCACTGCGCACCGGCCAGGCCATCGCACGCTCGGCATCGGGCAGGGTTTCTCCGGCGCAGACCACCCGCCACAGCACGTCGGACAGGCCCGGCCCGGCTAGCTTTACCGCGCCATCGAAGCGCGCGCGGGCGGCAATCTGACGTTCGCCCGGCTCCAGGCCGCGCTCCCCTCCGCTGACCCGCACCGGGTCCCAGCGCATTGTGAGCCCGCCCGACAGCTGTGCCGCCTCCCAATCGGCGCGCAATTTTTCGCCGGCGAACAGCTGGATGTCGGTGAGGTGGCCGCGCGAATGCAGCCAGGTCAACGGCGACTCGGCGATGTTGACGGTGACGCTGCGGCCGCCGCTACGCGGTGCGCGGGCGCTGGGCCCCTCGCTGGTCAATTCGCGGGTGACGAGATGTCTGCGCAAGGTGTTTCCCTCCGGTGATGCCAATTGGTGATGACAGTTGGAGAAAACGCCTTGCCAAAATGGCTTGCTTGTAGGAAAGGTTAAAAACCAGATCGGTTATGAAAGGCGTGTTATGATCAACCGCATTCGGGATATTCGCCGGCAAAAGGGTTTCACACTGGCCGATGTAGCGGCGCGCTGCCGTCCGGAGACCACGGCACAGACTATCGGGCGGCTGGAGACCGGCACGCGCAACCTCTCGCTGGTGTGGATGAACCGGATCGCCGCCGCTCTGGAGGTGGAGCCCGAACTGTTGCTGCGCGGCGCGGCCTCTGCGGAGCCACAATTGATCGCGCGGATCGGCGAGGCCGGGGCCGAGGCGCTGTCCACCCCGCGCGACGCCATTCTGCCCACCGCGCTGGGCGGTGACGGCGCGCTGGTGGCGCTGGCGGTCGAGGTTGGTTGCGGTGAATACCGCGCCGGCGACCAGCTGTGGCTGCGCCAGACCGGGCCGGAGGATTACGCCCGGCTGCTCAATCGCGACGTGCTGGCCCCGCGCCCTGGCGGGCGGTTCGCGTTTGGCCGGATGATCGACCGGGCCGGTACCAAGGTGGCGTTGCTGCCGCCCGGCGCCGGGCCGCGCCAGATCGTTCTCGACGGTCCGCCGTGGCTGGCGGTGGCGGAAATGCTGGTGCGCCGGCTCTGACCCTGATGGTCCGGGTCCTGTCGATCAGCACGCTGTTCCCCTCCCCGCCACAGCCGGGTTTCGGCAAATTCGTGGCGGCACAGATGCGCGGGGTGGCGGCGCGCGGCGATGTCGAACTGGTGATGGTATGCCCCATTGGCGTGCCGATCTGGCCGCTCAGCCAGCGGGAGCGGTATCGCCATCTCGCAACCTGCCCGCCAGTTTCGCAGCTGGACGGAGCGACCGTGCACCACCCGCGCTTTCGGCTGGTGCCGATGATCGGCGGGGACAGCAACCCGGGGCGGATAGCGCGCGCGGTGCTGCCCGTGGCGGCGCGGCTGCATGCGGAGGCGCCGTTCGATATCGTCGATGCGCAGTTCTTCTTTCCCGATGGGCCGGCGGCGATGCTGGTGGCGCAGGCGTTGGGCCTGCCGCTGACCATCAAGGCGCGCGGGTCGGACATCCATTATTGGGGCACCCGGACGCGCGCCCTGCCGCAATTGCGCAAGGCCGCGGCGGCTTCAGCGGGCATGCTCGCGGTATCGGCGGCGCTGCGGCGGGATATGGCGGCGCTGGGCTTCCCCGAGGAGCGCATCGCGGTGCATTACACCGGGCTCGATCACGCGCGTTTCCGTCCCCTCGCGCGGGGCCAGACGCGGGTGAAGATCGCTGCGGAACTGGGTATTCCCGAGGGCCCGCAGCTATTGGTCACACCGGGCAATCTGATTGCCATCAAGGGGCAGGCGCTGGCAATTGCGGCGCTGGCTCAGCTACCCGATGCGGTGCTGGCGCTAGCCGGGGGTGGGCCAGATCTGGCTGCTCTGCGGGCTGTAGCGGCAAGGTTTGGAGTAACCGGGCGCGTGCATTTCCTCGGCGCGATTGGCCATGATGTGATGCCGTTCCTGATGGCTGCCGCCGATGCGGTGGTGCTGCCTTCGGAGCGCGAGGGGCTGGCCAATGTGTGGATCGAGGCGCTGGCCTGCGGGGCGCCCCTGGTTATCCCTGATATTGGCGGGGCACGCGAGGTGATGAAGGATGCCAACGCCGGGCGGATTGCCGAGCGCGATCCGTCGGCGATCGCGGCGGCGGTGCGCGATCTGCTGGCCCATCCGCCAGCGCAAGAGGCGGTGGCGGCCCATGCGGCGGGGTTCAGCTGGGGGGCCAATGCTGCACAGCTGGCAGCTTTCTGGCAGGCAATAGCGGCGGGTTAGCGGCGGCGCTTAAGCCTTACCCCGCTCCCGCGCCAGCCGCTCCTGCCGGTCCATCGCGCTCTCGGTCGGCACGAAGCTGCGCGGCGACACGTTGAGCCAGATCAGCAGCGGGGCCGCCATGTAGATCGACGAATAGGTGCAGACGAAAATCCCCAGGATCATTGCCGCTGCAAACCCGAAGATCACCTTGGGCCCCAACACCAGCAGCGCGGTCAGCGTGATCAGCATCGTCGCCGAGGTCATGATCGTGCGCGCCAGCGTCTCGTTCACCGACAGGTCGAGCAAGGCGTCCATCGGCATCTTGCGGAATTTCTTCAGGTTCTCGCGGATGCGGTCATAGACCACGATCGTGTCATTGAGCGAATAGCCGATGACGGTCAGGATGGCGGCCACGATGTTGAGATCGAACTCCATCTGCGTCACCGCGAACAGGCCAACGGTCAGCGACACGTCATGCACCAGGCTGAGCAGCGCGCCGACCCCGAACTGCCACTCGAACCGGAACCAGATGTAGATCGAGATGGCGATCGCGGCGAGGCCAAGCGACTTGAACGCGGTCCACCCCAGCTCGCCCGAGACCTTGCCCGAGACCGAATCGACACCGTCGATCCGCGCGTCGGCATGGTCGGCCTTCAGCTTGGCGCTGATCCTGCGCGACATCGTATCGGCCAGCCCGCTGTTCTTGTCCGAGCCATGCGGCAGCTTCATCCGGATCGAGATGGCGTTGGGATTGCCGAAACGCTGAATGATCGGCTCACCATAGCCGAGCCCCTCGACCTCGCTGCGCACCTGCGCGATGGGGGCCTCGGCGCTTTGCGTGAAGGTGACGCGGATCATCTGGCCGCCGATGAAATCGACCCCGAAATTGAGCCCTACGGTGGCGACCAGCACCCAGCTGGCGATCATCAGGATCGTGCTGACAATCGTGGTCGGCCACTGCCAGCGCAGGAAGCGGATGTTGGTGTTGTCGGGGATGAATTTCAGCAGGCGCATGGGTTTGCCTTCAGATGTGCCATCAAATGTTGATCGTGGCTGGACGTGCCTTGCGCAGCCACAGCGCGACCCACATGCGGGTGATATAGACCGCGGTGAACACCGAGGTGATGATGCCGATCATCAGCACCACGGCAAAGCCCTTGATCGGGCCGGAGCCGAAGGCGAACATCAGGGTCGCCGCGATGATATGGGTGATGTTGGCGTCGAAGATGGTGCGGCTGGCCTCGGTATAGCCGATCTCCACCGCCTGGAAGGGTTTGCGTCCGCGCCGCCGTTCCTCCCGAATGCGTTCGTTGATCAGCACGTTGGCATCGACCGCCGCACCGATGGTCAGCACGAAGCCGGCGATACCCGGCAGGGTTAGCGTGGTGTTGATGATCGCCATCACGCCAAGGATCATAAGCACGTTGATGATCAGCGCGGCATCGGCATAAAGCCCAAAGCGCCCATAGCTGAACGCGATCAGCACCAGCACCAACGTGGTGCCGACGATCATCGCGATCACGCCCTTATGGATCGAATCAGCGCCCAGATCGGGCCCGACCGTGCGTTCCTCGACCACCTTGAGATCGACCGGCAGCGCGCCGGAGCGCAGCGAAATCGCCAGCCGCGAGGCGCTGTCCGCGCTGAAACTGCCCGAGATTTGCGCGGTGCCGCCCAGGATCGGCTCGTTGATATTGGGCGCCGACAGAACCTTGCCATCAAGGATGATGGCGAAGGGATGGTTGACGTTCTCGCTGGTCAGCTTGGCGAATTTGGCGCCGCCCTCCGAATTGAAGGTGATCGACACGTCGGGCTCGCCATTGCGCGAATCGAAGCCGCCCTGCGCATTGGTCAGCTGATCGCCCTTAATCCCGCCGAGCCGTTTGACCGCGATGGCCGGCGCCACCGCGCCGCTTGCGTTCGGCGCAAAGGGCACGATTTCGTCGCCCGGCGGGGTGATGCCCTGCGCGATGTCGCTGGGCAGCGCAGCGGCGTCGACCAGCTTGAATTCGAGCTTGGCGGTCTGACCCAGCAGCGCCTTCAGCGCGGTCGGGTCCTTGAGGCCCGGCACCTGCACGACGATGCGGTTAGCGCCCTGACGGATGATCGTCGGTTCACGCGTGCCCAGCGAGTCGATGCGTTTGCGCACGACCTCGGTGGCGGTGTCCATGGCGTTGGCGATGGCCTGATCGATGCCTTCCTTCGTCGGGGTCAGGACGAAGCGGCTGGTATCGACGACATTAATATCCCAGTCGCGCTTGCCGGTGCTGCCCGCGCCATTGGTGAGCGGCAGGATGGCATCGCGCACCGCATCGACCTGACGCGGATCGTCGACCATGAAGCTCAGCGAGCCATTCTGGTTCGAGATGTCGCCGGTACGGATCGCACCGAGTTTCAGCTTGGTGCGGACACTTTCCTCCATCCCCTCAAGCCGCTGAACGCCCACCTGATCGGGGTTCGCCTCCAGCAGCAGATCGCTGCCGCCGGCCAGATCGAGGCCGAGATTGACGCGCGGCGCCGGCAAGAAGCTGGGCCATGCGACGCCGGCAACCGAGGTGAGCGAAGGCAGCGCGGCCGCGATGGCAACCGCCGCGATGAGCCAGTACAGCAGCTGTTTCCAGCGGGGAAAATCGAGCATGATCAGTCAGACCGCTTGAACGCGCCGGGCCGGATCAGTCATTGGCCGCTGGCTTTGCACCTGGCGCGATGACATCGGAAATGGTCGATTTGAGCGCGCGAACCTTGAGCGTCGGCGCCAGTTCGAGATCGACATATTCGCCGTCAACCTTGAGCACCTTGGCGATCAAACCGCCGCCGGTCAGCACCTGATCACCCTTTTTCATACCCTCCAGCTTGGCGCGGTGGGTCTTTTGCTGGTTCATCTGGGGGCGCAGGAACAGGAACCACATCACCACCCCCATCGCGACCAGCGGCAGGAACTGAACATAGGCCGGCGGCCCCCCATCGGCGGTGGCGGCAGCGAGAATCGACAGGATGGGCGTGCTCATCGGCAGGCATACTCTCTGAAATGGGCGGCGGGGGACAGGATGCGCGCACCCCTCCGGCGGCAAGGTGGCGCGACTAGCAGCAATTGCCGGGCGTGGCAATTGACGGGGCGGGCAGAGTGGGCGGACTGAGTGGGCGGGCTTCAACGGGGTGCGCGGATGTGGCCCCTTATCCAGCCTTGCCATGGCGCGCATCGCTGCCTATAGGCGCCGCTCCGGTCGGGACGTAGCGCAGCCTGGTAGCGCATCACACTGGGGGTGTGGGGGTCGGAGGTTCGAATCCTCTCGTCCCGACCAAGTTTTCAAGTAAAAACAGTTAGTTGCATAACCCCTGCTGACATCCACCCCGCCAGCCATCAGTGCCATCTAACATATATCTAACAGCGCCGCTGAATTGGTCTGAAAAAGTGTCCAAGTGGTTTAAGGAACCGGGCTTGAAAGCCAGCGATGGGAAGCCTTTCCGTGGGTTCGAATTCCACTCTTCCGCCAACAGGGGCGACGAAAAATGGACGACGTGAAGCGTGCCAATCATACGACGGGTAATGCCGGTCTGCACTACGCAGGGTGGCAATTGTCCCGACGGGGTTGGGTGGTGAGCACAACTGCTCGAAACTCCCGAGGCGCAGACATGTTTATCGCCAACTCTGACGAGACGTTAGTTCGCCTGGTGCAGATAAAGGCGGTCGGTCCCGCCACAAATGTCAGCCTCGGCAGTGACCTCGCCCGGCTTACGACGCCTTGGTGGATAATCGTTAGCAATGCCTACGGCGATGCTCCCGTCTGCTATGTGATGACGCTCAAGGAAGTTAGGGCGCATGCCTATGTGGGCAAGAAGGATGGCTCATGCTGGCTACAGCGCAAGTTTTTCACGCAACATGAATTTGAAGAGGCATGGGATCGGCTGAGTTCTGAGGAAAGCATAAACCACGCCCTGCGCCTTTAATAACAGCACCCCACGCCCGAGAGCGCAGGGTGCTGGCAGCGTCAGGACAAGGAGCTTACGTCCCCGCTGCTGGCCCCGCCCAATTCTATGTCTCTGTCGTGTCGACCATTGCGTCAAACATTTCAACTGCTTGCAGTGTAAACAGTCACGAGCGCCTGCCTCAGCGGTCATCGAAAGTTGCTCGCTGCCAAGTCCCCTCCAATTCCCATGTTCGCAGCGAGACCATGACATCCACCATGTCGGTCCTGTCGGCACTCCCGCACACAAGCGCCCCGAGCTGCGCGACGCCCATTTCCTACAAACACCGATATGGTTATATGCCGCTGGCTTTACAACCCAAAGGCCACCCCATGTCCCTCAATGATTCGCTGATCGCCCCGCTGGCGGCCCTCATCGGCCGGTTGATCCCCGATCCCGCCGCCGCCGATGCCGCGCGGTTGGCGCTGCTGGGGATGGACGGTTCACCCGAGATCGCGCGGATCGCGACGGTGGCTCGGGCGGCGGGGGCGCAGGATCGCTGGGTTAGTCGGGCGCGGCCGTGTTTTCTTTATGTGATGTATGCGATCCTGTTGTGGGCGCTGCCGATGGGGTTGATTGCGGCGATCAGCTCCGAGGTCGCTTTGCGCATAACGCGCGGGATGATCGCCTATCTCGGCGGGATTCCCGAGCCGCTCTATACGCTGTTCGGCACCGGCTACCTTGGCTACACCGCCGCGCGGCAATGGGGCAAGGTGGCGGGAAGCGACAAGTAAGCCGGCTTGCCCTGCCCCGGCAGTGATCTATGAAGGGCGCGCAATCAACGGGAATGGGCGCGTCCAATGGCCGGCAACATCATCTATGTCCTCAACGGGCCGAACCTCAACCTGCTCGGCACGCGGGAGCCCGAGATTTACGGGCATGACACGCTGGACGACATCGCCGGGCGGCTGGAGGATCGGGCGCGCGCGCTGGGCCTTACTATCGACATGCGGCAGTCCAACCATGAGGGCCACCTGGTCGACTGGCTGCATGAGGCGCAGACCGAGGGGGCCAGGGCGGTGCTGCTCAATGCCGGCGCGCTGACCCATACGTCGATTGCATTGCATGATGCGATAAAGGCAATCCGCACCCCGGTGATCGAGGTCCATATCTCCAACCCGCACCGGCGCGAGGGTTTTCGCCACAAATCCTATGTCGGGATGGCGGCGCTTGGCACTATCGCTGGCCTTGGCGTGCGCGGGTATGAACTGGCACTGGAAGCGGCGTCGGACCTGTAAATACCGACGCCCCCTTGCCCGCACATCGCTCCGGCGATAGGGCCGTGGTTTCGCATTCGCCAAGGGAGCCCGCATGAGCGACGCATCAGCCATCGGGCGCAAACCGGCTCAGACACGGGATCAGGGCATGAATATCGACGCAAAGCTGGTGCGGGAACTGGCGCAGATGCTCAATGACAGCGGGCTGAGTGAGATCGAGGTGGCCGATGGCGACCGCAAGATCCGCGTCGCGCGCGGCGGCATGATGGCGGCGCCGACCTATGCTGCGGCGCCGATGGAGGCCCCCGCGCCGGGCTCTGCTGCGGCTCCAGTGGCGGCTGCTCCGGCTGTGATCAAAGGCACGCAGGTCAAATCACCGATGGTCGGCACCTGTTACCTTACACCCGAACCCGGCGCGCCCGATTTCATCACCGTGGGCAAGGTGGTCAAGGCCGGCGACACGCTGGTGATTGTCGAGGCGATGAAGGTGATGAACCCGATCACTGCGCCCAGCAGCGGCAAAATCACTGCCATCCTCGTGACCAATGCGCAGCCGGTCGAATTCGACCAGCCGCTGGTGGTGATCGGCTGAGCCCATGGGCATTCAGCGGATATTGATCGCCAATCGCGGCGAAATCGCGCTGCGCATCCACCGCGCCGCGCATGAGATGGGCATCCAGACGGTCGCGGTCCACTCCACCGCCGATGCCGATGCGATGCATGTGCGGCTGGCCGATCACGCGGTGTGCATCGGCCCGCCGGCGGCGCGCGATAGCTATCTCAATGTGGCGGCGATCATCTCGGCGGCGGAGATTACCGGCGCCGATGCGATCCATCCGGGCTATGGCTTCCTGTCGGAAAACGCGCGCTTTGCCGAGATTGTCGAAGCGCATGGCCTGATCTGGATCGGCCCCAAGCCCGAGCATATCCGCACCATGGGCGACAAGGTCGAGGCTAAACGCACCGCCGGCGCGCTGGGCCTGCCGCTGGTGCCGGGATCGGACGGGGCGATTGCCGACCCGGCGGAGGCCGCGATTATCGCAGCGGAGATCGGCTATCCGGTGATCATCAAGGCGGCATCGGGCGGCGGCGGGCGCGGCATGAAAGTGTGCGAGGGGCCAGGCAGCCTTGCCACGCTGATGGCGCAGGCGGGCAGCGAGGCCAAGGCGGCTTTCGGCGATGCCACGGTCTATCTTGAGAAATACCTCGGCAATCCGCGCCATATCGAGTTTCAGGTGTTCGGCGACGGCAAGGGCACCGCGATCCATCTAGGTGAGCGTGATTGCTCGTTGCAGCGGCGGCACCAGAAGGTCCTGGAGGAGGCACCCTCGCCGGTCATCACGCCCGCAGAGCGCGACCGGATGGGCGGGATTGTGGCGAGTGCGATGGCCGACATGGCCTATCGCGGCGCCGGCACCATTGAATTCCTGTGGGAAAATGGCGAGTTCTATTTCATCGAAATGAACACGCGGTTGCAGGTCGAGCATCCCGTGACCGAGGCGATCACCGGCGTCGACCTGGTGCGCGAGCAGATCCGCATCGCCGATGGCAAGCCTTTGTCGGTCCGCCAAGCCGATATCGAGTTCAAGGGCCACGCCATCGAGTGCCGGATCAACGCCGAGGACCCGTTCGATTTCACCCCCTCGCCCGGCCTGATCGAGGCGTATCATGCGGCCGGCGGCATGCATGTGCGGGTCGATAGCGGGCTCTATGCCGGCTACCGCGTGCCGCCCTATTACGATTCGATGATCGCCAAACTGATCGTCTATGGCCGCACCCGCGAGGGCTGTATCATGCGGCTGCGGCGGGCGTTGCAGGAGATGGTGATCGGCGGGATCAAGACCTCGATCCCGCTGCACCAGGCGTTGCTGAAAGAGCCCGATTTCCTGAGCGGGGATTATACGATCAAGTGGCTGGAGGAGTGGCTGGCCCAAAGGGATTAGGTGCGACAATCGCACGCTATGGCCCGATTTGTGCTTCGCCAGATCGGACCGGATTTTACCCCTCCAACGGAACCCCCGGCACCTGCTTGCTGGTCCGAATCGTCAGCGAGGTCTTCACATGGTCCACATTGGGCGCAGGCGTCAACTTGCTGGTCAGGAATTCCTGAAAGCTTTGCAGGTCCTTGCTGACGATCTTCAGGATGAAATCGATCTCGCCGTTGAGCATGTGGCATTCGCGCACTTCGGGCAGGGCGCGGACGTGGTCTTCGAAGCTGCGCAGCGCCTCCTCGGCCTGGCTGCGCAGGCTGACCAGCGCGAAGACCGTAATCGAAAAGCCGAGCTTTGCACCGTCCAGATCGGCGTGATAGCCGCGGATGACCCCCGCCTCCTCCAGCCCCCGCACCCGCCGCAGGCATGGCGGCGCGGTCAGGCCGACGCGACTGGCCAGTTCCACATTGGTCACGCGGCCCTCGTTCTGTAATTCGGTCAGCAATTGCCGATCTATGTGATCCAGATTTGACATAATTGGCAGTGCAAGCCCTTTCCCGCGCCCGCTGTGATGCCTGAAACGACCCCGCGCTGTAATATTCGGCGGGCCGACGGTATGGCGCGGACAATATTATTATCTATGCCCGCACTTGTCCCGCTTTGCAACGCACCCTTCGCGGGCGCTTTCGCGGGGCTGCGAAGCTGCTAAGCGAACATCTCGCATCGCCATCACCTCTGGCCATCCGCAGAAAGCACCGCCGCATACGATGCGTTATGATGACCGCCTTGCCACGGTTTTGCGCCTCTCCCCCGGGGGCGGCACGGTTACGCGGATTCAGTTGCGGCAGTTGATCGATCTGCTGGGCACCGCGCCGGCCGATGCGCGTGGCGAGATGATGGACGCGGCCTATACCAAGCTGGCCGAGCTGTCGGCGCGCATTCCTCCGGCCGAGCGCGCCGATTTGCTGGCCCAGCCCGGGTTGCGGCTGCGCTCGCCGCGTCTGGTGGCGGCGCTGGCGGGGTATGAGCCCGCCGTGGCGCAGGCCGCGATCCATGCGGCACGGCTGTCCGACAATGAATGGCTCGATCTGATGCCGGCGCTGCCGCCGCGCGCTCTGGCGATGCTGAACACGCGGCGCGATCTGGGCGAGCTGGCGCGGGCGGCGCTGGCGCGGCTGGGGGTGGGCGACCGGGGATTGCCGGCGCGCGCGCGCGCAGCCGATGCGGCGTCCGATCCCAGCCTCGGCAACGCCAGCCCTGCCGCTCCGGCAACGGCAACGATGTGGGGTGCGGAAACTATCGCGCCGCCCGCACCGTCGGCCGGGCAGGCCAGGGATATGGCACAATCGCCTCCGCCGCCCGCCCCGCTGCCCCCTGCCACTGTGCCGCACGACGAGGCGACGGCGGTGATCGGGGCCGCGATGGCGACGGCCCCCATTGCGGCCGCCGGCGCGCCCGAGGGCATTGCCGCGATCGTCCGCCGGATCGAGGCGTTTCGCGCCGCTCGCGCCGCTGGCACCGCAGCTGCAGTGCCGCTGGGCGGCGATTCGCCGCGCCTGCCACTGGGCGAGGAGCATCCCGCGCCCATGCGGCGGGCCGACAGTTTCGATTTCGCCAGCGACGGCGCGGGCCGCATCATGTGGAGCGACGCCGCAGTCGCGCCGATGGTGGTGGGCTTCAGCCTGGCCAGCGCGCCGGCCCTGCGCGATATGATGGGGCATCAACAGCCAATCCGGGGCGGGCGCGTCGATCTGGCGGGGGCGCCGGCGGTTGCGGGGGCGTGGTGGATCGACGCCGCGCCTCGCTTCGACACTCCCGCTGGGCGGTTTGCGGGCTATCTTGGCCGGTTGCGACGGCCCGCCAATGACACCGCCGCGGCGCCCGCCGACGCGGCGCAGGACGGCGATCAGCTGCGCCAGTTGCTCCACGAATTGCGCACCCCGGTCAATGCGATCCAGGGCTTTGCCGAGATCATCCAGCAGCAGCTGTTCGGTCCGACCCCGCACGAATACCGCGCGCATGCCGCCGCCATCGCCTCGGACGCGGCGCGCATTCTGGCGGGATTCGACGAGCTGGAACGCTATGCCCGCATCGACAGCGGGGCCGAGGCGATGGGCGCGGGGTTCGGCGATCTGGGCACTGCCGCGCGCGCCACCATCGCCCGGCTGGAACCGCATGGCAGCGCAAGGGGCAGTGGCTTCGATCTTGAGGCTTTGGCCGGGCCGATGCCGGTCGCGTTGGCCGAGGCCGAGGTTGAGGCGCTGTGCTGGCGGTTGCTGGCGCCCGTGGCGGCGTTGAGCGCGCCGGGCGAAAGTCTGGCGGTGCGGTTGACGCAGGCGGGCGAATTGCTGTGCCTGGAAATCGCCAAGCCGGTCGCAATGATGGATTCGGCCACGCAAGCAACGCCTGCCGCCAACGCCCCCACCGCCGGCATGTTCGGCCATGAATTCACGCTGCGGCTGGCCGGGGCCGAGGCGCGCTCTGCCGGCGGCCGGTTGGCGCGGGGGGGCGGGCATCTGCGGCTGTATCTGCCCGCGGCCGCCGATGGCGGGGCGTTGCAGCATGGCTGAGCCCGCCCTGCCCCGCATCACCGACACACCCGATGCCGCCGCGCAGGTAAAATTCCGCGCCGGCACCGAGCAGCGCTTCCTCGTCACCGTCGATGCCGAGGAGGAGTTCGACTGGGCGCAGCCGCTACGCCGCGACGATCCACGCACTGCCACGGTCTGCCGCCTCAGCCGGTTTCAGAGCTTTTGCGAGACCCACGGGGTCACCCCGGTCTATATGATGGATTATCCGGTGGCATCGTTGCCGCTGGCCGCCGAATTGCTGGGCGATGCGGTGCGCGGCGGGCGCGCCGAGATCGGCATTCAGCTTCACCCCTGGGTCAACCCGCCACATGTCGAAATCGTGAGCGAGCGCAACAGCTTCGTCGGCAGCCTGCCGCTGGAGCTGGAGCGGGCCAAGCTTGCCGAATTGCACAGCACGATCGCGCGCAATTTCGGCAAAGCCCCGCTGATCTATCGCGCCGGACGCTATGGCGTGGGGCCGAACACCGCGATGCTGCTGCGCGAGCTGGGGATTGCGTTCGACACATCGGTGCGGGCGCGGTTCGAATATACAGACATCGGGGGCCCAAGTTTCCTCGGCCTGCCCCTGGAGCCGTGGTGGGTGGGCGCGCCGGGCGGCCTGATCGAGCTGCCGATGACCACGATCTATGCCGGCCTGCTGCGGCGGATCGGCGGCTGGCTGCACCCGGCGACGCGGCGGATCGAGGCCTTGCGCGGGGTGATGGCGCGGACCGGGCTGCTCGACCGCATTCCGTTCACGCCCGAGGGAGTGACAATTGCCGAGGCGCTGCGCGCGGTCGACCTGGCGGTGGAGGATGGCGTGCCGGTGATGGTGTTTTCGTTCCACAGCCCATCCTTGCGCCCCGGCCACACCCCCTATGTGCGCAGCGATGCTGATCTCGACCTGCTGTATGACTGGTGGCGCGCGGTTTTCGCCCGGTTGCGCAGCCGCGGCGTGGCCTCCACCAGCGTGCAGGGCATCATGGCGTCGGTGGCGCTTGCCTAAGCGGCGCGGGCGGGCTAACGGCGCGGCTGCGGTGCCGACAGGCGCGTGGGCGGGCCTGTAGCTCAGCGGTTAGAGCTGGCCGCTCATAACGGCTAGGTCGCGGGTTCGAATCCTGCCGGGCCCACCATTGCCGCAGCCGATAGGAGGGCCACCTCCACCCCGGGTCGGGGAGTAGCGCAGTCTGGTAGCGCGCCTGCTTTGGGAGCAGGATGTCGCAGGTTCGAATCCTGTCTCCCCGACCATAATACAAGATTCCACTATCCCATTGATGTGGAATGATAAAAAATGGCCAAAATGGCCTGTGCATTTTCTGTGCACAAACACTTGAGGATTCGCCTTGCGAGGCGACTGTTCGCGATTGGGGCAATCGCTAGAAAAGCGTGCCCTGCCTGCCCTCGTCGACGCGAGCCTGCCACTCTGGCGCTGCTGATTCTTCCTCCAGCCATGCCCTAACCTGCGCGACGACATCACCGCCATGGGCGGCGATGGTGCCCGGTTGCATGAAATGCGACAGGTAGCCGGTGCCCGTGATGGGCAGCGGCGCGCGCTCCGGCGCAATGCTCTCGATGGCCAGATGCTCCATGAAACCACAATAGCGCGGCGTGAAGGTCACGCGGACCTCCACGCCCTGCCACGTCAGGAGGAAGACTTGGGGTTGCTGCTCCATGTCAGCACCCCGC
>JANXUK010000032.1 GCA_025356275.1 Sphingomonadales bacterium
CTATGCCTACCGCTTCGACCTGCCAGGCCGCTCGATCGTCTACACCGGAGATACCGGGCCGAGCGATGCTGTCGAGCACCTCGCCCAGAATGCCGACCTACTGGTGAGCGAGATGATCGACGTCGATGGAACCGTCGCCAACGTGCGCCGCAACACCCCTGGCATGAGCGACAAGGCCTTCGCAGGTCTGATCTGGCATCTGTCGCATCACCATCTCACGCCCGAGCAGGTCGGACAGCTTGCGGGACACGCCGGGGTGAAGCGCGTGGTGGTAACGCATATTACGCCGGGGGAATTCCCGGCGGCCAAGCGCGCCGAATACCTGGCGGCGATCGGTAAAGGCTTTACAGGCCCGGTTGAGATCGCCGACGATCTCAACCGATACTGAATCGCGGCGATGCGCGCGCGCGTGCGGCGGAAAGTGAAACAAAGGACGTTGCATGTCGAACAAGCGGTCAGTCCTCATCATTGGCGCTGGCATTGGCGGGCTGGCTGCGGCGATCGCGCTGCGCCGCCGCGGTCACGCGGTTGCGTTGATCGAGCGTGATCCCGATTGGTCGGTCTATGGCGTGGGCATCATCCAGCAAGCGAACGTCATCCGTGCGATGGAGCATTTGGGCGTGCTCGATGCGTTTCTCGATGCCGCCTGCGGGTTCGATGCGGTGGAAATCTTCGCGCCCGACGGAACCAAGGTTGCGCGCGTACCATCGCCAAAGCTGGTCGAGGGCAAGCCGGCCAACGTCGGCATCGCACGCCCGGCGCTGCAAAATGTGCTGGGGGATACAGCCCGCGCGCTGGGCGCGACGATCAGGCTGGGGGTGACGGTTACGTCGCTTGATGACGACGGCGCGGGCGTCACGGCTGTCTTCAGCGATGGCGCATCGGGTCGCTTCGATCTTGTTATCGGGGCCGACGGTGCGTTCTCACAGACCCGGTCGATGATCTTGCCCCTTGCGGAAAGCCCTCAATTCACAGGCCAATCGGTCTGGCGTTATAACCTGCCGCGCACGCCGGGGCTCGATGCGATGCAGGTGTACAACGGCCCGACCGGGGTCGGCCTCGTGCCGATTAGCAACGAGGCGATGTACATTTTCGTGACCACGTCCGAGCCCGGCAATCCGCGCTATCCGGTGGAGGGTCTTGCGGGCACGATGCGCGCGAAAATGGCCGGTTGCTCGCCCGCGATCCAGGCCATGGCCGGAGCGATCACCGAAGATGCCGAAGTCGTCTACCGTCCGCTGGAGGCGACGCTGGTCTCGGGCCCATGGCACAAGGGCCGGATCGGTCTGCTCGGTGATGCAGTCCATGCAACCACGCCGCATCTGGGGCAGGGCGCGGGCATGGCGATCGAGGACGCGATCGTGCTGGCTGAGGAACTCGACCGCCGCGCCGATGTGGAGCCCGCCTTGCAGGCATACCGCGACCGGCGGTTTGAGCGCTGCCGCTACATCGTCGAAAGCAGCCTCGCCATTTGCTACGGCCAGATCGGCAAAGGGCTGCCAGTCGACAATGGCCGGGCTACCGCCGAGATGTTCGCGATGATTTCGCAACCGATCTGAACCGACTAGAGCGGTTTTCGATCCGATTGCATCGGGTCGGTCGCTCTGGCCTTGTAATTTGCCGCGTTTTAGTTGTCGGGTGACTCCACCCGACTGGAAAACGCTCTAGCGCGAAGGACGTTATATGAGCCGAGTTACCGAGATTCGCTATGTCGGGTATGGCGTCGAAGACTTCGACACCGAAGCCGCATTCTATGCCAACGTCTGGGGGCTGGAGCCGGTCGCCCAAAGCGAGAGCGAGGGGTGGTTCAAGGCACCCGGCCACGACGAACACCACGTCGTCGCTTTGCGCAAGGCCGATGCCAACCGCATCGACGTGATCGCGCTGGCCGCCTCGACCAGCGCCGATGTCGACGCCTTGTGCGCAAAGGTGAAGGTGGCGGGCTGCCGAATAGTCAGCGAGCCGGCCGCCCTGGCCACGCCCGGCGGGGGTTATGGCTTCCGCTTCTTCTCGCCCGATGGCTTGCTGCTCGAAATATCGAGCGACGTCGCGCGCGGCACCATGCGGCAACTGGCGCGCTGGGAAGGGCTTCCGGCCAAGATCAGCCATATCGTCCTCCATTCGCCCGACCACCAAGCGTTCGTAAGATTCTTCGTCGACGTGCTGGGCTTCAAGGTTTCGGACTGGCTCGGCGATTTCATGTGCTTCCTGCGCTGTAACAGCGCGCATCACCGCATCGCCATCTTGCCCGGGCCGCCGTGCCTCAACCATGTGGCCTATGATATGCCGAGCATAGACGACATGATGCGCGGCGCACACCGCCTCAAGCTGAAGGGCATTCCGATCGGCTGGGGCCCGGGCCGGCACACCGCCGGCAACAACGCCTTCAGCTATTTCGTTACCCCCGGTGGCTTCGTCACCGAATACACCGCCGAGCTTGACGAGGTGGATTTCGAAAACCACCAGCCCAAGGTCCACCCGCCGGCTCCGCTGATCATGGACCAATGGGGTATCGGCACGGGCGGCCCGCAAACGCTGCCGCATGCCGTGCCCAACCCGGGCCTGTTCGCAACAGCAGGAGCCTGAGATGGCGCTGTACGAACCGTTTCCGAATTACATCTGGAACCTTTCGGTCGCGATCGCGATGGAAAGCGGCGGGCAGATCGGCGAGATCGTCGATATGTGCCGTCCGATCCTGGGCGCCGCCAAAGACGGCGCCGATGCAGGCACGCCGCAATTTATGAAGCAATGGGCAGCGATGGGCGACAAGCTGATCGCACTGGCCGATGAGGACGAGGCCAAGGGGCGGATGTTCTCCGCCTCGGACAAGCTGGAGCGGGCCTCGCTCTACCTGTTCAACGCTGAACGGATGCAGGGCCACGGCGCGCCTGGCCGGGCCGACACCTATGCCCGCGCCCGCTCGACGTTCGACAAATCCACCGCGCTTGGCCGGATCAACCGCGAGCGGGTGGCGGTGCCGTTGGAGGACAAGGACTCTGGCGCGACCATGCCCGCGCTCTACACAAGCGCGCCTGGAAAGGGGCCGCACCCGGTCGTGGTCTATTGCAACGGGCTCGATAGCTGCAAGGAGCTGCTGTACTGGAGCCGGCTGCCCGAAGCCTTGGCGCGCCGCGGCATTTCCACGCTTTGCGTCGATCAGCCGGGCTCGGGCGAGGCACTGCGGCTGCAGGGGTTACCGGTCGATCCGCATAGCGAGGCCTGGGCGTCGAAGGCTGTCGACTGGCTGGAGACGCAGCACGATGTCGACCCGAAACGCATCGGCATGACCGGGATCTCGCTGGGCGGTCATTTCGCGCCGCGTGCGGTGGCTTACGAGCCACGCTTTGCCAGCGGCGCGGTGTGGGGCGCCAACCACAACTGGCGCGAAGTGCAGAACAAGCGTATGAAGCGCGAGGGCGAAAACCCTGTGCCGCATTACTGGGCGCATGTGATGTGGGCCTTTGGTGCCAGCGATATGGACGATTTTCTTGCCCGCTCTGACGACATGAACCTCAATGGCCATATGGACCGCATCCGGGTGCCGTTCCTGGTCACCCACGGCGCCCATGACCGGCAGATCAGCGTCGATTACGCGCATGACCTTTACGATCAGCTCGTCAACGCGCCGCGCCGTGAAAAGGTGATCTTCACCGCGCGCGAGGGCGGAGTCGAACACGTCGGCGCAGACAACATGAGCTATGGCCGGGATTGCATCGCTGATTGGTTCGCCGAAACGCTTGGCGGCCACACTGCGTGAGGGAACCCGCCGCCCCGACCGCGACATCGCCGCAAGCGTATATCCCTCGCGAAACCGCGATTAGCATGGGCATCAACACGGGGTTGTCGATGGCGTTCTACGCGGCGGTGTTTGGGCGGATAGATCCGGTACCGGTGTGGGGCCTGGGCAAGTGGGTTTTCGATTTTGTGCCGCAGGGTTTCATGATCGGGCTGATGAGCACGTTGGTGCCGGGGGCCATCACGGCCCGGCGGCTGAGCCGGGGGGAGGTGGCACGGCTGGCCGGCCGATCGCTACTGCCCCGCGCTCTGGGCTGGCGCGCTGTCGTGATCGCTCTGGCGTCCGCCGCCGTAAGCGCAGCAGCCATGGCAGCGATCGCCTTCGCATGCGGATTGCAGGCGCTCCCTATGATCGCCGCAGCCACGATCAAGGTTGGCTGGGGCGCGCTGCTCGCGCTGGTCGTCACCCCGATCGGTCTTCGCGCCGCGCTTGCCGCGCCCGCTGACGGCCTGGTGCGATGACGATGGCTTCGCTGGCCTTCGATCCCTTTGCGGATGATGCGCTGGCCAACCCTTTCGCGCATCACGCGGGTTTGCGCGATGCGGGCGCGGTCGTCTGGCTTGAGCGCTATGGGTGCTTCGGCATGGCGCGCTATGCCGAGGTGCGCGCCGCGCTGACCGATTGGGAAACTTTCATCTCTGGGCGGGGCGTCGGCCTGTCCGATTTCGCGCACGAAGTTCCGTGGCGCTCGGTATCGCTGCTGCTCGAAACCGACCCACCGGTGCACAGTCGCACGCGCGGGATCATGAACAAAGTGGTCTCGCTATCCACGTTGCGCGCCGTCCAGCCGATGTGGCAGCGCTTGGCCGGCGAATTGGTCGCGACGCTGGTCGGGTCGGGGCCGTTCGATGCGGTGCCGCACCTCGCCGAAGCCATTCCGCTTGCTATCTTCCCGCAACTGGTCGGCCTGCGCGATGGCGGCGACGAGCACCTCATCCCCTATGGCACGGCGGCGTTCAATGCCTTCGGCCCGCGCAACCGCTTGCTGGAGCAAAGCCTGAATCAGGCGGAAGGCGCGACAGCGTGGGTCATGGAAAGCTGCCGGCGCGACCGGTTGAAGCCGGGCGGCCTCGGCGAGCAGATTTTCGCGGCCGCCGATCGCGGCGAATGTGACGAGACCGAAGCGGAGCGACTGGTCCGCTCGCTCCTCACCGCCGGCGTCGACACCACAGTCAACGGCATTGCTAACCTGATCCATGCCTTTGCCGAACACCCCGAGCAATGGCGCAAGTTGCGCGCACAGCCTGATCTGGCGCGCAAGGCGGTCGAGGAAAGCCTGCGCTGGGGCGGCGTGATCCAGACCTTCTTCCGCACCGCCAGCCGCGCGGTTGAGGTGGCCGGAACCACGATCCCCGAGGGCAGCAAAGTGCTGCTGTTCCTCGCCGCCGCCAACCGCGATCCGCGCCACTGGAGCGAACCCGATCGCTTCGACATAACCCGCAGCGCCAGCGGGCATGTCGGTTTCGGTTTCGGCATCCACCAGTGCCTGGGCCAGATGGTCGCGAGGTTCGAAGCCGAGGCAGTGCTGGCGGCGCTGATCGCACAAGTCGCTGAAATCCGCCCCGCCGCGCCGGCCACCCGGCGGCTCAACAACACCCTGTTCGCGCTCGGCACTGTGCCGGTCGAACTCATCGCAGCGTGAGGACACCATGACCCGCCCGTTCCCAACCCGTCGTTTCGTCGATCTTTCGATTACCCTGTGCAACGACGTGGTGAGCGATCCGCCGTTCATGCGGCCCAAAATCACCTATCAGAAGCATGGCGATACCATGACCGAGATGCAGCACTTCTTCCCCGGAGTGACCGCGCAGCAGGTGCCCGGCGGCGAAGGCTTTGCCGCAGTCGAGACGATCACATTGACCACGCACAACGGCACCCATCTGGATGCGCCATGGCACTTCCACCCGACCCAGGACGGCATGGACGGAACGCCGCGTGCCGCGATGACGATCGACGAGATTCCGCTCGAGTGGTGTTTCCAGCCGGGCGTGAAGCTCGATTTCACCGCGCGGCCCGATGGCTATGTGGTCACGGCCCAGGACATCGAGGCGGAGCTCGCGCGGATTGGGCACACGCTTAAACCGCTTGAGATCGTGCTGGTCAACACGGCCGCCGGCAAGGCGCTGGGGGATGCGGATTTCGTGAATCGCGGCTGCGGCATCGGCTATGATGCTACAATGTATCTGACCACCCGGGGTGTGCGTGTGACCGGGACCGACGCCTGGTCGTGGGATGCCCCGTTCGCCCACACCGCGCGCAAGGTTGCCGAAACTGGCGACACCTCACTGATCTGGGAAGGGCACAAGGCAGGGCGCGATATCGGCTATTGCCACCTGGAAAAGCTGCATAACCTGGAAGTCCTGCCGCCAAGCGGATTCACCGTTTCCTGCTTTCCGCACAAGATCGAAGGCGCCAGCGCCGGCTGGACCCGCGCCGTCGCAATCTTCGAGGATTGATCGAATGAGGCTGGCAACGCGGCCCAACGGTACCTCCGACGGAGAATTGGTGGTGGTCGGCGCCGATGGTGCACGCTGCATGGGGGTTGGCGGTCTGCCGAACCTGCTCGCTGCCATCGCCAGCTGGAACGAGGCGTCGCCATTGTTGCTCGCGGCTGCGGAACGCGTAGAGGCCGGTGAAGGTGAGCCCATCGATGTGACCGCGCTCCTCTCACCCCTGCCGCGATCGTGGCAGTGGCTTGATGGCTCGGCCTACACCACACACGGTGATCTGATGCATGTGGCGTTCGCAACCGATGCGCCCGCTAGCGATCGGCCGCTGATGTACCAGGGGTTGTCCGACCGGTTTCTCGCGCCTCGCGCCGACGTGCCGTTCCCCGACGTCGCGCTTGGCATCGACTTCGAGGGCGAGTTCGGCGTGATCGTCGATGCCGTGCCAATGGGAACTTGCGCCGATGATGCGGCGGCGCATATTCGGCTGCTCGTCCAGATCAATGACTGGTCGCTGCGGGCGCTGGCATTGCCCGAAATGAAGACCGGGTTCGGGTGGATCCAGGCCAAGCCGGCGTGCAGCATGGCACCTTTCGCGCTGACTCCCGACGAGCTCGGCCCCGAGTGGCGCGATGGACGGGTGTGCTGTGACCTGGTGGTCGATTGGAACGGCAAGCGGTTCGGCCATGTTAATGGCGCGCCGATGGCGTTCTCCTTCCCCGAGCTCATCGCCCACGCAGCGCGCACGCGTGATCTTGTCGCGGGGACGATCATCGGTTCGGGAACCGTCTCCAACCCCGACTATGCGACGCGCGGTTCGGCCTGCATCGCCGAGCGCAGGGCCATCGAGATGATCGCGCAGGGCGCGCCGCAGACCGGTTTCATGGTTTTCGGTGATACTATGCGCATGGCGGGGCAGCGCCGTGATGGCAGCGAACCGTTCGGTGTGATCGAACAAGTAGTTGTTTTTGCAGGTTAGATTAGCGCTTTTGCATACCTGGCATCCCTGACGAGGGTGTTCAGGATTGGCGTGAGAGTCGTCGGCCGGTTTAGCCGCTTCTCAAAACCGTCCCTGTTGTTTTGGGCCCAGAGAACCTGGGGCATTATCGGCCATAATGACGCCATATTTTGGCCATCGTAAGGCGTGTCAGCCATGCGCAACCCTGCCAAATCGTCCAGAATTGCGGGTTTGGGGGACCGGATATTGCATCCGAAAATGTGGTGAGAATTTTGGAGGTGCGACTGCCTGCGACCGGCCCATTTATTCGATCCTGCGGCAGCCGCTCAAACGGCCATATGTCTGGTGCGCGCTTTGCTCAAGCTTGCCGAGGGCTAGCTGTTTAGTCCCGGCATTTGATGGTGCATTATCCATGCAGCAACGGAAGGATGCACTATGGGACAGATTCTACACGGGAGCGCCCGCACGACTGAGGCAGTCCGTCGAACGATACAACATAGTCAAGAGAGCCTGAGGGTTCTGGCCCAGCGCTACGGGATCAACCAGAAGACCGTCGCCAAGTGGAAGAAACGCACGGCGATCGAGATTGCCCAGCATGCGCATTGCCGCAGGGTAAGATCGCAGCCCGTCGGTAACGATGACCTCAGGTCGACCATGCCGCTTCAGAGCTTTCTTGATGAAGGCCAGAGCGGTTGCTTTGTCCCGCTTTTTCGCCGGTGCGCTCGCCCGGACGCGCTTGCGCTCGCTCGTCACGCGGCTGCGAACAAACACGTCGGGACGAGTCAAGGGATCGTCGGTCGTCCGACGGCGAGCGGTGGTGACGGAACCCGACCGCAGCAGTCGGTCAGTTCGCGCTTTCCGCCGGGGGATCGCGGAAGAAAAGGCTCTGGCAGAGGCTGATGTGCTGTTCGAGAAACGTATTGTCGAGCGTGGAACTACCCACCAAGCGTTTGACCTCGGCCGGCATCAGAAATATCCGCGACGCGGCTCCCACGAACAGCAAATGAAGATGCGCCGGGTCGCCCGCAGCATAGCGACCCAGGCGCTGGGCTTGACTGATGAGGTCAATTGTCGTGGCGATGTCGCGGCCGGCAATCCTCTCCAGCAACCAGCTCAGGCGCTCCGTCTCACATCCCATCTCATGTGATATCAGCCAATTGAGCACCGGGCGCGACGCTGACATCTCGATAAACACACGCAGGCTGGCGTGCAACGCGGCCACGGGATCATCGCCGGCTGATTCTTTCACGACCGTCTCGAGCGCATTATGAAAGTCGGTAATGGCCCTTTCCATCACCGCACGCCACACTTCCAGCTTTGTGCCGAAATGATAGACCACCAATCCATGGGGTACATCCGCCATCGCGGCGATCGAGCGGGTGGTCACGCCGAGGAATCCCAGAGTAACGAATTCGGTCGTCGCCGCAGCTAATATCCTCTGCCGAGTATGGATCGAGCGATCCTGCTGTTTGCGAACACGGGCAGTTTTCCCTGCGCTACAGTCTGGAACGGCCATGGAATCCTTGCATTTCCTTAAACTTGCGTGATCGGCATAGGCAACTGACGGTACACCACATGCATCTTACGTGGTAGCGACGCCTGCTGATTATATCCTGTAACGGCGCGGTTGCGAAAGGACTTCTCCGGGCGCGCGCGTACCGCGCCGCACTCAACCGCCGCACCACCGCTGGCGCACATGTATTGCCCCGTCGGCGGCGCTTATCCGTCGCGTCGGCGCCCCACGGCCACAACCGCCTAGCCGAAGCTTGGCCGGAGATAGTTGGTATCGCTATTACCTTGTATCGGCGTTCGAATGGATGCAAGGACGCGGGATGCAGAACCAGACAAGCGGCGACGCGCCTCGAACGGATCACCTTACGGGAAACACCGAGTCGGCGCTGATCAGCCGCACGATTGCGTTTCAACTGCGCCTTGCTCAGGCGATCGCCTTCCAGACATTCTCGCAGCGTGCGGCCGAACCCGCGATGCAGCCGGGGCGTTATGCGATCCTCCAATTTATTGCCGACCGGCCAGGTATCGGACAGACCGCGCTCAGCCAGGCGGTGGGGCGTGACAAGACTACCTTGACGCCGACACTCACCGATCTGGAGCGGCGGGGCCTCATCTCACGCATCCGCGATCCTCGTGACGCCCGCGCAAGATGCCTGACGTTGACCGCCGCAGGGCAGGCGTTGCTTGCCCGTCTTGCCAGCCATGCGGATGTGCATGATCGCCGCATCGATGCCATCCTTGGTCCCAACCGGGACCTTCTCTTCGACTTGCTGGGGCAGCTCATCCGCGGCCTCGAAGCCGACATCCGTAACGGAGACTGACCGATGTACACCGCCTCCAGCGCCTTCCTCGACGCGCTCGTCGAACATGACGTATCCTGCATTTTTGCGAATTTCGGCAGCGACCACCCGGCTCTGGTCGAGGCGATCGCGGAGGCGCGTGCGGCCGGTCGGCCGATTCCGTAGGTCATAACCTGTCCTAACGAAATGGTGGGTATGAGCGCAGCGCACGGCTACTGGCTGGCCAGCGGAGTGCCGCAGGCCGTGGTCGTCCATGTCGAATGCGGCACGCAGGCGCTGGCGGGCGCGGTGCACAATGCCGACAAGGGCCGCGCGCCGATGCTGATCTTCGCCGGCTCCTCGCCCTTCACTCAACATGGCGAACTGCGTGGCAGCCGCAATGAATTCATCCAGTGGGTCCAGGACGTTTACGACCAGCGCGGCATCGTGCGCGGTTACATGCGCTACGACAACGAGATCCGCACCGGACGCAACATCAAGGAATTGGTCCACCGCGCGCTGCAATTCGCCAGCAGCGACCCCAAGGGTCCGACCTATCTGATGGGCGCGCGCGAGGTCATGGAAGAAGAGGTGTCGCCGACACCCGACGACGCCGCGCGCTGGCGCCCGATCGAACCGGCGGCGTTGTCACCGCAGGGGGTCGAAACAATCGGCACGGCGTTGATGACGGCGAAGCGCCCGCTGGTCGTGACCTCCTATGTCGGCCGAAACCCTGCCGCCGTCGCGCCGCTCGTCGCCTTGTGTGAAAGGCTCGGCATCGGGGTGCTCGATTCGGTGCCCAATGCGATGAACTTCCCCGCGTCGAGCCTGCTTACCGCGGCAACCAATGGAACCAGCCGGTGCAGAATGCGGCGCTCGCTGAGGCGGACGTCGTGCTGGTGATCGACAGCGACGTGCCATGGATCCCAGCGGTATCCAACCCTGCTGACAACGCGCGCATTTTCCACATCGATGTTGATCCGCTGAAGGAGCAGATGCCATTGTGGCGGATCGCGGCGGAAGGGTCATGGCGCGCAGATGCATTTACCGCGCTCGGCCAGCTCAATGCTTGGCTAGCCGATCAACCGATCGACACCACATTTGTGACCGAACGCACCGCGCATCATGCTGCCGCGCATGATGCCCGTGATCAGCACCTGCGCGCGCTGGAGGCTGAACCTTCGGGCACGCTGACTCCCGAATATGCGGTCGGCCTGTTCCGCA
>JANXUK010000049.1 GCA_025356275.1 Sphingomonadales bacterium
GAAATACGCGGTGGCTTTTTTAGGATGTCGCGCTCCTCGGTCACCCGGGCCAACTCGCGCTTCAACTGCCGGATCCCGGCGTCCTTGCCAGCATCGCCCGACACCACCTGCGCGAACTGCCGCTTCCAAGCATACAGCGAGTGCGGGCTGACGCCGAGCCGCTGTGACACCTCCGCTACCGGATAGCCGCGCTCAGTGATCTGGGCCACTGCATCACGCTTGAACTCATCGCTAAAATTGGGCTTCCCCATAATCGCCTCCTGTCCTCAAAATTAGGATCGAAGGCCTCCAGAAATCTAGGGGCTATTCACTGCATGTGCTCTGACAACACCCTGCCTCGTTCGTCTGACAATGCTCATGACATTCATAACCGACTAATGGGCAACCCAGGCTTGATCTCACGGGGCGGCAACGAGAGCTGGTATTGCAGTCGCGTTGATCGATCGGAAAGTGAGCGCGATGCGGCTGATTCTCCTGGGTGCGGCATCGATTGCTGCGGCGATGGCCGCATGCGGTGCCGATGCGCAATTTACCCCGAACATCGCGCCGCCAGCCGCGCCAACCGATCCGGCGATCTTTCGTGGCCTCAGCCAACCCCAGGCGGCATGCACCAAGCTGTTCACGCGCGAGTTCGGCGAGCGGCTCGCCGCGATTCCCGACGGACCGGCGGCGATCAACTCCGCGCGGATCGTTCCTGCCGGTGGCACGCACGGCTTGGCCGACAACGATCTGCCTGAAATCTGCCGGGTCGAGGGGCTGATCAGTCCGACGATCGGGTTCCTGCTTCGCATGCCAACGTCAGGCTGGAACGATAAGTTCATGATGGGAGGCTGTGGGGGGCCGTGCGGCACCTATTTGGAGGATCGCATCGACCAGGCGCTGGTTCGGCATTATGCCGTCGTCACCACGGACATGGGCCACAAGGGGCCGGGTTGGTTGTTCGCGTACAACAATCCCGGTGGCAAGATCGACTTCGCCTATCGCGCGACGCATCTGACCGCAGTGGTCGCAAAGGAAATCGTCACCGCATTCTATACCCGACGCGCGACACACAATTACTATCTCGGCTGCTCGACCGGCGGCCGCCAGGGCATGATCGAGGCACAGCGATTCCCTGCCGATTTCGACGGCATCATTGCCGGCGCACCTGTCTATGACGAACTTGGCGATGCGCCCTACTTTCTCGACTGGAACACGCGGGTGAACACTGCCCGCGACGGCAGCTCAATCCTTACCGCCGACAAGATTCCGCTGATCCACGCCGCCGTGCTCCGGCAATGCGATGCGCTGGACGGACTAAAGGACGGGTTGCTGATGAATCCGCTAAAATGCGGGTTCGATCCGAAGACGCTGGTGTGCCGTGCGGGGCAGGACACGGCAAGTTGCCTGACCAATGATCAGGCCGATGTGGCGCAGAAGTTCCACGATGGTGCGCGCAATTCGAAAGGGGAGCGGCTGTACTGGGGCATCCCGTGGGGTGCCGAGGACCAGTGGATCAATTATTTCGGCTGGGTCAGCCCGACGACTAGGCAATATACCGGCGCGGGCTATGCGATCGCCGGCTATCTCGGCTTCGGTTCGGGCGCGCCGGAGGGTGCCGGCTACCGCATCTCCGACTTCGATTACGATCGCGATCCTTCGCGATTGGCAATGGCGGGCATGATATATAACCCGAGCAATCCCGATCTGTCGGGCTTTCGCGCCGCAGGGGGTAAGCTGATCCTGTTTCACGGGATGAATGACAACAACATCCCCGTCGAGGCGTCGATCGATTATTACCTCAAGTCGCAGCGTAGCAACGGGAACACGTCCGATTATTTCCGTCTGTTTACCCCGCCAGGAATGAACCATTGCCGCGACGGTGACGGCGGTGGCGACGCTGATTGGATCAGCGCGCTCGAGAACTGGGTCGAGCGCGGTAAGGCGCCCGACCAGATCATCGCCTATCACCTGAAGGCACCCTATCCGTCGGTACCGCGCGCGATGGAGGATTACGGCGCGCCCTATGCCAAGGTGACTCGCTATCCCATTTATCCCGCGCTCTATGACCGCGCCAGGCCGGTTTACCCGTGGCCGGTGATGGCCCGTTACACTGGCAAAGGCGATCCTGCGTCGCCGGCTAACTGGCGCCCGCAAAATTAACGGCCGCGATCTTCGAGCGCCCTCCAACCCAGCCACCGACAGGAGCAAGTTATGCCGATCAATTCCCTTTCCCGCTGGAGCCTTCCGTTCATCGCGGTTGCGGCCGGCTGGCTGGGCGGCCGGCTGCCCGCGTTCAACACGCCCGCCGAGGCCCGCGCTGAGGCATCGGTCACGCCGCTTGCACGGCTGATCATCGAAGACGACATTCGCCGCCAGATCGCGCTTTATGGCATGTATGTCGATGGCGATGGTTCGGGCGGGCGGTCACGAGACGTGCGCACGCTTGCCTACACGCTGATGACCCCCGACGTGGTCAGCGAAATTCACCCGGCCAACGGCGAACCTCCCTTCACGCTCAACGGGCGCGAGATCGTTGCCAAGGCCCCGACCGAGGTCGATCCGGAACGCGCCAAGCGGATCGCGGGGCGGCATTACCTGCTCAACACCGTGTTCGATTCGGTGACACCGACCACCGCGGCGACGCGCACCACCGCGGTCTATTTCGACGCGACCAAGAATCTGGTCGGCGCGAAATGTCGCCCGAAGACTGAGGGCGACTGCGGCGGAACGCCGGTCAGGACGGTCATGTGGGTTTACGAGATGCAATGGCGCAGGGCCCCCGACGGTTGGCAGATTTCCAAAAATATCCTGCGTGACGACAATTGATGCGCGCAGCAACCGGTAGGGCAATGCTCCCAATCTTGGCGGCGCTTGCCGTCGCCGCCACGCCGGCGGCGGCGCAGCGGGTCAAGCCGGTATGCGTTGATGCCTCACGGGCCTGCCTGCTCCGCACCGCGATGCTCTATCTCGACGGGCTGTCGCGGCACGACGCCTCGGCGATTCCGTTCAGTCCTGATGTCCGAGCGACCGAGCAGAACAATGTCGTCGTCACGACTGAAGCGAAATTCCGCGCGGAAATCGACAGTTCGACGGCAATCACCGGCGCGCGCAACCTACGCTTGATGATCGATCCGGCGAGGCAGTCAGTCGCCGCTTTCTATGTCCTCGATATCGCCGGTGAAAACAGCAAGCCGCCGTATTCGGTGTGGCGCGGCCAACGGTTCCGCATCGTCAAGGGCTATGTGACCGAGGTCGAGGTCTATAATTTTATCGAACCCCAGCCGCGAGGACTGGGCGCACCGCTCTGGCCGGGTGGGAAGACATTGCCCCTCAAAAAATGAGCGCGACGCCGATATTGTCGCGCCGCGCGGTCGCTGCCGGGCTGGCCGGGGTAGCGACCCTTGCACACGCACCCGTCTGGGCGACAGCCCGGCCCCCGGCGGCACCGTTCGCGGCGGGTCTGCAATCGCTCGGCTGGTGGATGCGCCGCCCGACCGGCTGCACGATCCCGGGGATGATGCCCTATTACCAGCAGGTGATCGGGCTGCCGCTGATCCGTGCGTGGCAGAACGATCTTGTCCTCCTCTGGGCAGGCGAAGACCAGGTATTCGAGGTCAAGACGGACGACAATCCAGCCCGCGTCCAGTCTGACCCTGCCAGCGCGGCGCTGATACCGGTATTCCGCGTACACGACCTGGCGCGATGGCAGGCGCGGATGACATCGTTCGGTCACGCTCCTATAACGCGGCGCCAGTCGCGCTGGGGCAGGACGTTGCTCTATCGCGGCCCAGACCGGTTGACCGTCGGGTTCGAACAACGCGATCCAAGATCGCCGCTGTCCTCCGACCGTAAGGCGCTGGCACGGTGGCGTGCTGGTCCTTTGTTCCGGCTCGGCGGATTGCCCGCGCTGCCCGACACGCTTCACCACCTCAGCCGCGCGATCCGGCACGTTGCCGATGTACCCGCCATGATGCGATTCTATCGCGACAAGGTCGGCTTCACCTATCTCGGCCGCGAGGGCACATCGGCACTGTTCGCGCTCGGTGAGGAGACCGTGCTTGAACTGGCCCCGGGCGGCATCGCTGTGCCAGAGCCGGTGGATCGCGCCGAACTGTCCGACAGCTTCGTGCTGCGTATCCACGATCTCGACATGCAGATTGCTGGCCTCCGGATGCGCGGCGCCGGGCTCAAAGGGCCGATCATTATCAAGGAGGAAACCACGCGGTTGCAGTTCGTGCCCGACCCTGAAGGATGGATCATGGGGATCGAGGAACGCGGGCGGATCCGTGATCGTTATATCGACGATGTCGAAGCCGAGCGCCGCTGGCGGATGCGGACTGGATGAGTACGGACCAGTGATGTGTCGGACGATGCCACAGATGTTGTCAGTCTAACGCGAACCGCTCTCTGGACATGGAGTTTGGTCTGAGGTGGTCCGGTTTTTCTGACAGGTTGGCGGCTTGGATAAGCTGCCCGGTTGGGTATTACGCCGCCAGTTTGGTTTTCAGATCAGGTGGGGCATGCCCCACTTGATCTGAAATTTCGATTTGCCCATATGCCTCGGCTGGGGTTCGGCCTGCAAGGGTCGAATGCGGGCGGTGGTTGTTGTAATAATCGAATCATCGGCCCACCCCTTTGCGCAATTCGGAGCCGGTCTCGAAATCGTTCAGGTAGACACACTCGTACTTGAGCGATCGCCACAGCCGCTCGATGAAGACATTGTCCATCCAGCGTCCCCGGCCATCCATGCTGATCTTGATTTCGGCGGCCAGCAACACGCTCGTGAACGTCAGCGAAGTGAATTGGCTGCCCTGATCGGTGTTGAATATCTCCGGCTTGCCGTGGCGGGACAGCGCCTCTTCCAAGGCCTCGACACAAAGGCTGACGTCCATGGTGTTTGACACCCGCCAGACCAAAACTTTGCGGGTGGCCCAGTCCATGATCGCGACCAAATAGAGAAATCCCCGTCTCATGGGTAGGTAAGTGATATCCGTGCACCAGACCTGATTAGGCCGCGTGATCTTCAATTTACGCAGCAAATACGGGTATATCCGGTGCTCGGGATGCGGATCGCTTGTTCGCGGTCGCTGATAAATCGCCGCAAGCCCCATCTTGGCCATCAAGCGCCGCACACGGCCGCGACCGACCTTATGCCCGAGCCGCTGCAGGTGACGCACCATTTGTCGGC
>JANXUK010000054.1 GCA_025356275.1 Sphingomonadales bacterium
CCGCATCTTCTCATCCTACGACGACATCGTCGATCATTCCTGCTTCGCCTGGAACAAGCTCGTCAATCAGCCTTGGCGCATCATGTCCATCGGTATGAGGCAATGGGCACATGGGTGCTAATCAATGGGACTTGGTATTAGGGTGTCATTTTGGCCTCAGCCGGAACCGACCCCACTGTGATCGCATCGCTCCAACGCGCCCAAAACTTACCGCGCCATACATGAGGAGCAATACCCGTTTCGCGCTCGAATATCTTTGTCCGTGGTGGTTGTCCGTTTGCTTCTGCCAACCGTCTGATTTCCGCAATCACGTTTTCCCGAGTTATCGTTTTACCCCCCCAACATCCCCCGCAAATACCCGCCCGTAAAGCTCGACGGGTTGGCCGCGATCTGCTCGGGCGTGCCCACCGCCACGATCTCGCCGCCGCGCACGCCGCCTTCCGGGCCGAGGTCGATGACCCAATCGGCGGTCTTGATGACGTCCAGATTGTGCTCGATCACCACCACCGAATTGCCCTGCTCGACCAGCCGTTGCAGCACCTCCAGCAGCTTGCGCACATCCTCAAAATGCAGGCCGGTGGTCGGCTCATCAAGGATATACAGCGTCTGTCCGGTCGACCGCCGCGCCAGTTCCTTGGCCAGTTTCACCCGCTGCGCCTCGCCGCCAGACAGCGTCGTCGCCTGCTGTCCGACCTTGACATAGCCTAGCCCGACCTCGTTCAGCATGTGCATCTTGTCGCGGATCGGCGGCACTGCCTTGAAAAATTCCTCGGCGTCTTCGATGGTCATATCCAGCACATCGGCGATCGAATGGCCCTTGAACTTTACCTCCAATGTCTCACGATTATAACGCTTTCCGCTACACTCCTCGCACACGACATATACGTCCGGCAAGAAATGCATCTCGATCTTGATCAGCCCGTCGCCCTGGCATTTCTCGCAGCGACCACCCTTGACGTTGAACGAAAACCGCCCTGGCTTATACCCGCGCGCCGCGCTCTCGGGCAGGCCGGCGAACCAGTCGCGAATCTGCGTGAACGCGCCTGTATAGGTCGCCGGGTTCGACCGCGGTGTCCGTCCGATCGGTGATTGATCGATCTCGATCACCTTGTCGCAATTTTCGAGGCCGGTAATCTTGTCATGCGGCCCCGCGATCACCCGCGCGCCATTGAGCGCCCGCGCCGCGCCGGCATGCAAAGTATCCAGCGTCAGCGACGATTTCCCGCTGCCCGAAACCCCGGTCACACAGCAGAATGTGCCAAGCGGAAACTTCGCGGTCACGTCGCGCAAATTGTTCGCCCGCGCGCCCTGCACCGTGATCGACAGGCCGTTGCCCTTTCGCCGCTTGGCCGGCACCGCAATGCCGCGCGTGCCGTTAAGATATTGACCCGTCAACGAATCCGGGCTGGCCAGAATATCCGCCAGCGTCCCCTCGGCCACGACATGCCCACCATGCACCCCCGCGCCCGGCCCCAGATCGACGATGTGATCGGCATGCCTGATCGCGTCCTCGTCATGCTCCACCACGATGACGGTATTGCCCAGATCGCGCAGCCGTTTCAGCGTCTCCAGCAAACGGTCATTGTCGCGCTGATGCAGGCCGATCGAGGGCTCATCAAGCACATAGAGCACGCCCGACAGCCCGCTGCCGATCTGGCTGGCCAGCCGAATCCGCTGCGATTCGCCGCCGGACAGCGTGCCGCTGGTCCGGTCAAGGTTGAGGTAATCGAGGCCGACATTGTTGAGAAATCCCAACCGCTCGTTGATTTCCTTGAGGATCGAATGGGCAATCTGCTTCTGCTGCCCAGTCAGCTTGTTCTCCAGCGCGGTGAACCACGCCAAAGCCGCCGCCACCGAACGCCGCGCCGACATGGAGATATCCTCGCCCGCGATCTTGACGCTCAGCGCCTCGGGCTTGAGCCGCGCGCCGCCGCAGGTCTCGCACGGCTGCGCGGTCTGAAACTTGGCCAGTTCCTCGCGCATCCACGCGCTGTCAGTTTGCAACATCCGTCGCGCCAGATTGCCGATCACCCCCTCGAAAGGCTTGGTCACGGTGTAGCTTTTTCGGCCATCGATAAACGTCAGCGGTACTGGTTTGCCGCCGGTACCATGCAGGATGATCAGCCGCGCCTCACCCGGCAAATCGGCCCAGGGCGTGGTCAGGGTAAAGCCGTAAGCCTTGGCAAGGCTGGCCAGAACCTGCATGTAATAGGGGCTCGGCGGGTTCGACTTGGCCCAAGGCACCACCGCGCCCTGCTTGATCGACAGCCCCTCGTTCGGCACCACCAATTGCGCATCGAACAGCAACTTCTCGCCCAGCCCGTCGCAGGCCGGGCACGCACCCTGCGGCGCGTTGAAACTGAACAGCCGCGGCTCGATCGCCTCCAGCGTAAAACCCGACACCGGGCAGGCGAATTTCTCGCTGAACACGATGCGATTGGGCGGCAGCGCCACACCCTTCAGCTGGCCGCCAGTGGCATTGGGGCCTGCCGCGACCTCATCCTCACGCCCCGGCACCGGACCATCGGCCAGATCGACATAGGCCAGCCCCTCGGCCAGCTTCAGCGCCGCCTCGAAGCTCTCGGCCAGCCGCTGCTCGATGCCCGGGCGCACCGCGATCCGGTCTACCACCACCTCGATATCGTGCTTTTTCTTCTTGTCGAGCGCCGGCGCCGCATCGATCTCGCCAATCTTGCCATTGATCCGCACGCGGGTAAAGCCGGCCTTCTGCCACTCGGCCAGCTCCTTTCGATACTCGCCCTTGCGCCCGCGCACCGCCGGGGCCAGCAGATAGGCGCGCGTCCCTTCGGGCAGCGCCATCACCCGGTCGACCATCTGGCTCACGGTCTGCGCCGCGATCGGCAGACCGGTGGCCGGCGAATACGGCACGCCGACGCGGGCCCATAACAGCCGCATATAGTCGTAAATCTCGGTCACCGTCGCCACTGTGGAGCGCGGATTGCGGCTAGTCGTTTTCTGCTCGATGCTGATCGCGGGGGAGAGGCCGTCGATATGCTCGACATCGGGCTTCTGCATCATTTCAAGGAATTGGCGCGCATAGGCGCTCAGCGACTCGACATAGCGCCGCTGCCCCTCGGCATAGATCGTGTCGAACGCGAGGCTGGATTTCCCCGACCCCGACAGGCCGGTGATGACGATCAGCTTCTCACGCGGCAGCGCCAGATCGAAGCCTTTGAGATTATGCTCCCGCGCGCCGCGAATGGTAATATGGGTCAGGCTCATGCGCGGCGATGTTCCAGATTTGTTCGGCAGAGGCAAGCGGCAAACCGACGGTCAGCCGCGCAAACTTCGCCGCCCACGGCAGGGGGCGCGGGGGTACGCGGGCAATATGGGGACCGATCCCGCCGATGCCACCCTCTAGAGCAAGATGCGATAAAACAGAATCGCATCTTGCTCTAGGGGATTGATTTTGACATTTGCATCCCTTGGCGGTTGGGATGGGTCTGCAAATGTCAAAATCGTACAATCCACTAGAATCAAAATCTTCTAGTGGTCCGAAAAGATTCTGACATTCGAGCGCGACTTGGCCTCAAGCGGTATCGAATGTCAGAATCGGACCACTAGTGTCATAGGCACCATCGCCGCCAACGCTGAGGATCGTCTCG
>JANXUK010000062.1 GCA_025356275.1 Sphingomonadales bacterium
TCTCTGGATCAAACCATATCTCCAGCGATCCACGCCGCTTCAGAGCAGCACTATATTCCGGCCAGTTCGTCGTTCGATATTTTGGCGCAGCAGGTTTGGGCATCACCCCGATCCATCTTGCTCGATGCACTCAGGGAATCCTCAAGATCAGATTTGCAACAATGCCCTGTGAGGAACTGAACGACTACCGGCTGATGCCGGTAGGTTCGCCAGCCACGGCTGAAGCCATCGCAATGTGGCCCGAGCGCGCGGTGCAAAAAGCTGGGTGACAGTGGACATTGATGCTTGTAGCCGTGGCTGGCGAACCTACCGGCATCAGCCGGTAGTCGTTCAGTGATTTATCGCGCAAATCGTCGCTTATCGCGTTCAAGCACACGTCGCGCAGCGCCAGCCAGTTGCGATTTGTCGATGAACGGCCGGATTTGCTGTTTGAGCAATTGAACAAGGGCAGCATGGGGTTTGAGCCGCTGCCAGGGCAAGACCTGGCACCCGCCGACGAAAGAACACCGCAATTCGGCATAGCTTACGAACGGGCGCGCTTGACCGATCCCGAATTCCTGGCGGCGACTGAAAAGTTGGGCGATGCGGAATCCGACGCGCGCGCTTTGCAGGATGCTGAGCGCAGCTTGCGCACGCGGGTTCGCGCGCAGCTTGGGTTGCCGACGCTCGATTACGGGAAAAGCTTGGACGTTGCGGCGCTGGCCAAGGCGCACGGCTTCGATCCGTCATACGACCTGAAATCCAGTGATGACGACGTTGCGGCTCACCACGAAGACGACAAAATTCGCGTGCTGATGATCAGCAAGGAACTCGACCGCCAATTGAAAACGATCGCTGATCGCGCCGCCAGCCACTTGCGCGAAACCGGCCATCATACGCTGCATCTCGCGTTCGGGTTCGTTCAATGGTTCGAAGATGACCAGTCCGATATTCCGATGCACGCCCCGCTTTTGGTCCTGCCGGTGGCCCTGAACAAGGATGGCAGCAGCGCAAAGAAAGAATTCCGGCTCGGCCTGTGGGAGGGCGCGCTGGAGGTCAATGTAGCGTTGATCGAAAAGGCGCGCGAACATTGGGGGCTTACGCTTCCGCAACTGCGCGAAGATGAGACGCCCGAATCCTACTTCGTCCGCGCCAGTATGGTGCTGGATCAGGGGAACCGGCTGACCATACGCCCATTCATCACGCTGTCTGTGCTGCCACCGATGGTGTTGTGGCGCGATCTCGATCCGGCGAAATGGCCGAAAGATGCGTTTGCGGATCATCGCCTTTTGCCCGGCCTGATTAGCGCCACGGAAATGGCGGGGATTGGTGGTGACGACAGCGTCATCGATATTGATGATCCGGCAAACGCCGCCCGCGTGCCTGCATTGATTACCGACGCGGACGCATCGCAGCACCGCGCGATCATTGATATGGCTGCCGGCCGCGACATGGCAATCGAAGGCCCACCCGGAACCGGCAAGTCGCAGATGACGTGACCCCCGTCTTTCATCCAGCGGCAACCAGAGACCGGCCGGTGTTGTCGCGCAGGAGCGCGGGTGAAGCAATGGGCGGGGTTAACCCCGCCCATTGCTTTTCGAGACCAGCAGCGAATGCCGCTGGGGTGGCGTAGCCGAGCGAGGAGTGTGGCCGCTCGGTGTTGTAGTCGTGGACCCACCGGGCAAGGATCGCGCGGGCCTGGCCGATCGTAAAGAACAGCGTCTCGTTGAGCAGTTCGTCGCGCATGCGACCGTTAAAGCTTTCGACGAACCCGTTCTGCGTCGGCTTGCCCGGCGCGATGTAATGCCACTCGATGCCGACATCGCCGGACCAAGCGAGCACCGCGTTCGAGGTGAGCTCGGTGCCGTTATCGCTCACGATCATCTTGGGCGCCCCGCGCCTGGCCATCAGCGCGCTCAGCTCGCGCACCACCCGCCCGCCCGAGATCGACGTATCGACCACCGCCGCCAGGCACTCACGCGTCACGTCGTCGACGATGTTGAGCACGCGGAACCGCCGCCCGGTGACGAGCTGGTCGTGCACGAAGTCCAGGCTCCAGCGCTGGTTGGGCAGCGCCAGCATCGGTGCAGGCGCCCGCGCGCCCACGGCGCGCCTTCGTCCTTTCCTGCGCCTGACCGTCAGACCTTCCTCACGATACAGCCGCTGGGTCTTCTTGCGGTTGATCGTGAGACCGTCACGCCGAAGCAGGATGTGCAGTCGCCGGTAGCCAAATCGCCGCCGCTGCTGCGCCAGTTCGCGCAACCGCGACCGCAAGTCGCCATCATCCGCCCGGCACGAGCGATACCGCATGCTCGTTCGATCCGCCCCGACGACAGCACACGCCCGCCGCTCGCTCATCCCCAACGTCGTCTGGAGATGCGCGACCGCCTCCCGCTTTGCGGCGGGCGCCACCATTTTTTTGACAGCAGGTCCTTCAAACCCGCGTTGTCCAGCATCGTGTCGGCGAGCAGCCGCTTCAGCCGCCCGTTCTCCTCCTCGAGCGCCCGCAGCCGCTTGGCATCCGACACTTCCAGCCCACCGAACTTGGCCTTCCACGCATAGTAGGTCGCGCTCGACAGCCCGTGCTTGCGGCACAACTCCGTCACCACCGCACCCGCCTCGGCCTCCTTCAGGATGCCGAAAATCTGCTCTTCCGAAAACTGCTTCCGCTTCATCTGTCCGTCCCTTCAAGGGGCCGGTCTCTAGTTCCAGGTGGATGAAAAAACAGGGGTCAGGTCAGTGCCTGACCGCTTCTACCATCGGGGTCTGGGTGACCGATTTTGTCGTATCAGCGCGCTATACGTGCCGAAGTAGGCTGCGTTAGCTCAATAGCTGGTGGTGAAAATGTTATGTATCCCTTGATTCTGCTCGATTTCGAGGCGAGCTCGCTGAGCCGAAACGGCTACCCGATTGAGGTGGGAGTTGCGATAGCGTGCGGACGAGGCAGGCCGTTGAGCATATGGTCAAGCTTAATCCGGCCCGAGAGAGCGTGGATGTGGGTTGACGATTGGAATCCGGCGGCGGAACGTAAGCACGGCATCTCTGCAACGAGCCTAAAAGACGGATGTTCTGCCCGCGAGGTTGCCGAAGCACTGAACAGCATCATCGGTCCGGTTGGACATGCCAATTGCGATGGCGGCTACTACGACGGGATGTGGCTGGAACGGCTCTTTCGCGCCGCCGGCATCGCTCCGGAATTTACCTTGCTGGATTTGACGAGGTTGTTTGTGGCTGACCAATCCCTGTTTAAACGGTTCAGCACAATCCATGACGAGAGCGAGGCACCGCACCGTGCCGGCGCGGATGCGGCACGGCTCTGCTTCGCCTTGGTGAGGGCAAACGCATGACGGCGAGCGTTGGCATATTCTGGCGGGTGGAAGGGCGATGGGTAGCGGCGGGATGCGCGCTGGCCGAGGCCGTTTCCTATGGCGATGCGCTCACCTATGATGGCGGGCATGCGGAGCATTGGGATCGCTGGCAGGCGGCAGGTGGGCGTTGGCTGGCAGCATACCACTTGCCGCTTGCCATTCTGGAAAGCGAATATGACGAGCACCCACGCGGCCGGGTCGTCAAAATGCCGGCGCGATTCATGATCTATGCCGACCGCCGCCTACTGGGGCGGGAATCCCTAGCCGGCGTTGTGGCGCTTTTCGGTCTGGAAGGCGAAAAGGTGGTGGCCAGCGCGGATTCCCATTATCGCTAAGTCTGCCCCGCAAGATGTCGCGCCACCAGCACCATCGCCCAGGTATCTCGCTCGCAATAGGCGCGCAGCCCCTCTTCCAGCACCCATTTGCGCTGGGGATCAGTAGCTGGATCGACCGCCTCTTCCCAAGCCTCCTGCGCCATGCCCCCGTGCTTGACCTCCAGGGCGTCATAATCGAGCGCGGCGATGGTCGGCAACACCGACTTGATGGACCAACTGCCGCGCTGGTCACGGTGATACCAGCACGCGCGCGCTACGGGGAGCAGATCCTCGGTAGCGTCCGCGATCGTGGTCAGGCGGGACGCCAGATCGGGAAAGGATCGCGCCAGCTCGCGCAGCACCCCGCGCTCAAAGCCGGCGGAATAGGCGATGATGGTGGCGCCTTCGGGGATCATCTCCACCAGCGCATCGGCGCAGGGGCGGCGCGGATCCGCACCGCTGGTGTCGAGGAATTCGTGATGGGTGATGCTGCCATCCTTCTGTTCCATGTGGAGTGAGAACTGGAACGGCACCTGCTGGTAGGGGCGCGTGCCGATCCAGCGCGGAATCGCCGGGTTGATCGTTTCAAAATCCAGCCATGCGCGAGACCAGCCCCAGCCCTTCATGGCGGCGCGGGCGCCCTTGAGGTCGTGAAAGGGCTTGCCGGTGCGGGTCGCCGCCAGCACGCGGGCGTGGAGCGGCGAGAGGTCAGCCTCGTCAAGATCTAGCAGATTGTCGATTCCTCGCTCGCGCCAGCGTGCTCCGCCGCCCCTTGGCAGGACGTCGACCGGCCATTCCGGGCCTTTCGGCAGGTCGCGCCCGCACCAGTCTTGAAATTCGCAGGCGAAGGGATCGTTGCACTGGCTCCCCGGAGCAATGTCAGGCTCCTCGTCCCCCAGCATGCCCCGCGCCTCGGCGACCAGCTTCGCCCGGCCTCGCACCGCTGCGCTGATGTCGGCAATACAGTCGGTATCCGCGAACATGCCCGCGAAGTCGCCCCCGCGTTCCAGAACAAAGCTGGTATCGATATGGCGGATTGCGGCGCCCGAAAGGCTGATGCCGGCCTTGCCAAGCACCCAAACCTGCGTTGCCAGATCGCCCAGATGGTAGGGCTTGACGCTACCGCTGCTCTTCACCTCAGCCAACTGCCAGCCGCCCTTGCCATCACGCGACAGGATATCGGCGCGGACAAGCACACCATCATGCTCGAAGGTCGCCTCGAAGATCGGGCCTGGATGGCCTTCGTCGATCAGGCGGCGCGTGGTTGCCAGTGCCGCGCCAAGGCCTTCTACCGCATCAACCATCACCCCGCCCGGGCACAGGCCGCACGCGATATCGCCCACCGTGTGGCCGGTTGCCATGCGGGCCTCCTGCGCCTCGTCGACCTCGGCGCGCTCCGGGGCATGAGTCTGCTGCCAAAGGCGGCGGGGGCATTGCTCGAAGGTGGTGAGCTTCGATTTCGACAGGCCAAAGCGGCGCAAGCGGGAGGATGGCGTCTGGCTCATGCGGTATTCTCCCTGAGGATGAGGGTTGGTTCAGGACGGGTATCGCGCGGCGGCAGGCGGAACCCCATCGCGCCACGGGTGCCGTCGCCGCGCGCTTGCGCTTCGTCGCGCAGCCAGCGGACCAGCTGGCACGGATCGGGTTCGCCCAGCAGGTCGGCGCGGGCGGCGACCACGGCGAAGTCGCCCGGGGTCTGGTCCTCGGGAAGCGGCTCGCCTGCCGGCCAGCCCAAGGCGAAGCGCGCCGCGAACAGCGCCTCGGCCTGACGCGGCGTCATGGCGCGGAAGGCGACGCGCAGGGTGAAGCGGCGCTGGGTTGCCGGGTCCAGCCGGTCGGTGAGGTTGGTGGTGGCGACAAAGGGCATTGCAAGGCTTTCCATCTGGCACAGCATCTCGTTGACGAGGGAGACTTCCCAGCTCCTCTGCCCACCCTCGCGGCGGAAGAGGAAGCTGTCGGCCTCGTCGATCAGCAACATCGCGCCGCGACGGGCCGCGCGGGCGAAGGCGGCGGCGATATTGGCCTCGGTCTCGCCCACGAAGGAGCCCAGCAGGTCGGAGCCGCGCCGCACCTCCACCTCGATACCGAGTCTTTCCGCGAGATGCCGGGCAAAGGCGCTCTTCCCGGTGCCCGATGGGCCGGACAGCAGCAGGCTCCATCCGCGCGCATGCGCGGCGGCCAGCCGGTTGGCGAGACGCGACAGGTCGGTATCGGCCCGGGACAGCGCGGTGTTGTAGCTGGTGTGGACGATGGTCTCGGGACGGTGGCGCTTGCCCATCGCCTGCGGCACGCTGGCCACGGCTTCGCCAGCCTCGGCCGCGCCTCCACCCGACAGGCTGGCAGCGCGTATGCCGGCGGCGAGCACCGCGGCATTGGCCGGCAGGGCCGCGAGACTGTCGGCATCGGCGGGGGCCAGCACCAGCCCCTCAACCTCGGCGGCGCGCTGCGCGATCCGCCGCCGCACGGCCAGCGGCGGCTGCTCGAAGCGGATCGCGAGGATCATACGGCGCAGCGAGGCATTGTCGAGACTACCCGGATGGTTGACGATCCAGATCGTCGGCACCTTGGGGTCTTCAACCAGGCGGTTGACGAACTGCTTGGAGGCATGGCGCTCGATGGCCAGCGACAGGACATCGTCGGCCTCGTCGACCACCACCAGGCGATCCGCGCGCACCGCGCAAATCCGGCGCAGCATGGCGAGGTGACCGAGGCGCTCGTCACGCGTGGCCTCTTCTGTATCCTTCTCCCCCACCAGCCCGGCAAAGCTGGCCCCGCGCCCCACCTTCCGCGCCAGCGCGCGTGCGAACTCGCTCTTGCCCGTGCCCGGCTCGCCATAAAGCAGGATACTGACTGGGTGCCCCGCGCGCAGGATCCCCTCGGCAAGATCGCGGACCGAACCGAGATGGGCGAAGTCCTCCCAATCGAGCCCTGAGGTTTCGGCATCGGGAATGATAAACCGCTCGACATCTACGCGGCCGTCACTGTGGAGGGCTACTACTCCCTGCAATAGTTCGCCGGGTCGGTAATCGCCATCACAGTCATTGATGATCAATCCCATGCCAACCAGTCGCTCGTGGCGGGCGAGGCGTTTTTCCACCTCGGCCACATCCACGCCCGAGATCACCGAGACGCTGCGCCCCGTCAGGAAACGATCATGCAGAGTGGCTTCGCTGAACAGCTCGCGAAATTTCCGGTTGCGGCGGAACTGGGCAAAGCTGGTCAGGATGGCAAGATCGCTCGCATCCAGCCCCAGGATGTCACAAAGGTGCGCCAGCCGCCGGTGCAGTGCGGTTTGGGGCAGCGGCCGCGAAGCAAGGCACCGTGCGAGGGCCGCGATCTCGCTGGCGGTTACGGCCTTGGTGTCCTTTACCATCTGCTTAACCGGAATACCCAGCGGTTCTGCCGCAAATCGCAGCACCTCCTCGGTAACCGAGCGCGAGCGGCTGGCTTTCGGGCTGAGCAGGACGCGGGCGGTGGCATGAGCAACGAGCGCTTCGTCGGCATCGGTGTCGATCGACACCGGGCTGGCGGAAGTGGAGCGGAGTTGACGGATCGCCGATTCGATGAGCTGTTTTGTCATGCCGCGAATCCAACATAGCGATAGGACAAAAATAGTCACATGGCCAATCAAGGCACTCCAGTTCCGCTGTTGGTTCAAGGAAGCGAGGGGAAATCGTCGCGCCGCCAGGGGTTCACCATCGCTGCCAGTTCGGGCGGCGCCAGCACCTCTACGGCATTGCCCCAAGCATAGAGGTGCCAGCACATCTCGACGTAACCCGATGCCTCGAAACGGATGACCAGCGAACCATCTTCCAGTATTTCGCTGCTCTGGCCCGGGTGGAACTGGTAGCCAGCCGCACGGTCAGCGGCGGAGGGCACGAACTTCCAGACCACTTCGCCATGTTCGACGGCATCGTAATAGGAACCGAAGGCGCGGTTGGCATAAGCTTGGAGATCGAAGTCGTCCGGCCAGGTGAAACTCTCGGACAGGACCTCGGCCGCCAGCATGCTTTCGACCCGGAAATGGCGGATGTTGCCATCGCGCTTGGCAGTGTCGATGGCGACGAGGTAGCGCCGCGAGCCCAACAGTAAACCTAATGGCTCGACGGTGCGCCAACTGGCTTCGGCATCGTCGCGGTTGCGATAGTGGATGCACAGGCGGAAGGGGCCTTTGAGGGCATGGGCGATCGCGGCATCGACCCCGGCATTTTGCGTCGCGCGCGGCCCGGGGCGAGCGGCAAAGCCCATCGCCTCGAGCACGGCTTCCTCGTCGGTTTCGAGCCGGGAAACACGATCACCGGGAATCAATGAGCGGACCTTGCCGGTGAGAGTTTTCAACTGGCGGGCCTCTGGAGCAAACCCGTTTCGCTCCAATTGCATTTCGGCGGCGGAGAGCGCGGCCAACTCATCGGCGGTCGGTGAGATGAGTTGAGCGATAGCCTTTGCGGGCAACCGCCAATAGGCCCGGCCATCATCCCCGACGAACCGCTCGGTCGCGGGGAATGCCTCTTCCAGCGCCGCCACCATGCGCTGCGCGGTGCGCCGCACGCAGGCGAATTCGGTTTCGATCTCGGCCAGACCAATTCCGCGCCGGGCAGTCGCCATCATCGCCAACCGCAGCAGCTCCACCGCTTTCCCGAATGACATCCAACACCCCCATGACAGTTTTTGTCGCCCGCTATTCCTACAAACGAATCATCGCCAATCAAGGAGATGTTGGATGATCACCCACCACGCCCAAACCCGCATGCAGAGCCGCTCGATTTCCCCCGAAGCGATCGACGCGCTGCTGATGTTTGGCGAGGCCCGCCGCCGGCGCGGGGCCGATGTCTATTACCTCGATCGGCGCGCCCGCTCGCGTATAGAAAAGACCCTGGGCCGTGAGGGGATCAAACATCTGGAGAAAAGCCTCGACGCCTATGTGGTGGTCGGCGATGACGGCGACATCATCACCGCAGCACACCGGCGGCAACGGTTGCATTTCTAATTATAATCAGATTGTTGGATATTGGGGAAGGAACAGCGCTTGGGTTACATTTGCTCGATTTGTGGTCACCGCTCATCTTCCGCTTCCAGCGGGTCCTGCTCACGCTCGCCATCACGGTCCCACATTTACATGGGCGAGGATAGCGCGGGCTATATCTGCAAATTCTGCGGACACACCTCTGGCGGAGCGTCAGCCGGCTCTTGCAATGCCAGCCCGTTCGGAGCGCATCAATATATCGCGAAGCACGGTGGCCGTTACACCTGCAAGCATTGCGGAAACACCTCGAGCAGCGCGTCATCAGGGTCGTGCAACAAGAGTCCAAACAAGAAGCACGAATATATGTGAAATCCGGGCAGATCCGGCCTCGTCATGGATCAACCCGGTAACACCTTCGCATTCATCTGAAAGAAATATTTCCATGACGAGCGCCTTTTTCGATGAAACTGGTATTCACATCGTAAAGCTGACTGAATGGCTCAAGGCGGCTTGCGGAGATGGCGAGACATCCGGAATCCCGCGTATTGTTCTGCCAATGATCCAGCGCGGATCTGTGTGGAAGCCGCATCAGGTCATGGACCTTTGGGACACACTGCTGCGCGGCCTGCCGGTGGGCAGCATGATGGCCAGCGAGGCAAATTCAGGGCCCCACATCGATCCGATTTCTCGGAAGGAACAGCACATTTCAGCTGATAATCCGGCGCTGTCGCTGCTTGACGGCCAGCAACGTACGCTGGCGATGCTTCTCGCATGGCCTTCCGCGCATAGGCCGGCGAACAAGGAAGAAAGTCGATCGCAGGTCATGGAACGCGGGATTTGGATCGATCTTGGCGCCCCCCCACCGCAGGACAAGCTGTTTCGCTATCATTTCACCACCATACACCAGCCGTTTGGCTATGAACTCGCCGGCCCGAGCGGCCAGGCGGTTAGCAAACTTTCGCGCGACAATCGCCGCAAGGCATTGGATCTGTTCGAGGCCCTGCACGGCGAGTTGCCAAAGGAATTCGAGGGGCGCCGGCAAACGCTGTGGGCCCGAGCGCTACCTTGGCATGGTGCGCTACCGATCGGTCTTCACGAAGTGCTGCGCCATGCTAACGTTCAAGCCCACCCTGGCTTGCAGGACTACGTCCAGCAGCAACTCGAACAGCAGCGAAGCAACTTACGGCAAGGCCTCGAAAGGGCCGAAAAGGATTCAAAAGATTCCACGCTGTGCGCGATCATCCGGTCAAGGCTAGAAAAGCTTGATGCGTTCGATAATGCCAGGGTGCAAAGCACCACCAATTCCCTCCAACAAGCGCTGGCCCGCCTTGATCGGTTACACATGCCGGTGATTGAGGTGCCGCGTGAAGCATTCGAACAGAAAGCTGCTGTGGTACACGAGCCTGTCCTGGCCGTGCTATTCCAACGCATCGGCACCGGCGGGACGGCACTGAGCAATGCCGATTATGTCTATGCCATTCTCAAGCACTACAATTCGGAATGCCACAGCCTCGTGGAAACGGCGCTTAACGACGAAAACATCGCCGCGCTGTTCGATCAGATAACGCTGGTGACCACTGCCGTTCGGCTTACCGCCGCACAAGTTGCTGCACCGGATTATGTCAAAATTGATAAGCAGCAGTTCGCGCGACTGATGCAAGAAAGCAATTTTTTGCGCAGTTTCAACACCAATATCAAGCAGGACGGCCGCTTTCTTACCGACCTCAAAAAAATCCTTACCGCTCTTCGTTATGACAAAAAGTGCAAAGACGATATCGGCTTTCCAATCCACGCGCTCTGCCTGATCGATCTGCGCGTGCTTGAGGTGATGCTTCGCTGGATGCAACAGACCTCAATCGAGAATATCGACCCCGCTAACCGCCACCGCCTGATCCGGTTCGCACTCTATTGGAATCTCGCCGTCACCGACAAGGAGAAGGCCAGCAGGGAAATGTTCAAAACCCTCCCGGGAGTTGTCAAAACGGGGGACCCTTTTCCCGAAATCCCGTTGGTCGAACATCTTGTCGAACAGAAACTTGCATTACCCATGCGGGCACCGAAATTCTATGAGGATGAACCGTTATTGAAGAATATGCTGCATCGCCCACAGCCAACAGAAAACGATAACGCAATTCTGCGTGGATGGCAGAGATTCGATCTGGCTTCGCTGCTGCTCAACGAAAGCAAGCCAATCGACGAATCCTGGCGAATGGTGCTTGAACCCGCGATTACGCTCTATCGCCGCTTTTCAAACGGACCGGGGCCATATTGGAACTACCGCCACGCGCTGCTGCTCTGGTTGCAACGATGTTATGTCGCCGGGAAATTTGAAGATATTCCCGCCCTGCCCGGTTCGGAGGACGGGACCCCCTACGACTACGATCACATCTGCCCCTCAAACCATTGGAGCGGATGGACGGGTATCGCGGCCGGCAACAGAATTATGGATTTCTCTTGTGGGAACAGTGCGGAGAACTGGATTGGCAACAGCATAGGCAATGTGAGGGTCTGGGAAAGCGGTGACAACCGTAGCCTCAGCGATGCCTCGCCCAGAGTGCGGCTCGATTTCGATGACACAGCGGAAGAGAGCGATATCCGCACCAACAGCCTGATCGGCGAGGATGAACGAAAAGCGTGGAGCGACTGTTCCGCTGGAGACCAAGCCCGTCATTGGACAGCCGAGAGATCGTCTGCCTTTCAGCTCGCCATCGAGAAACGCATTTTCAAACTGTACAAGCAACTCCACGCCGACCTGGATTTCAGAGAATACGATGCCGACAATAACTAGCAATATTCCAGACCGACATCCGGCAGAGTGGATGCAGCCCTCCGCGAAACCGCTATGCTGGAATTGGGCAGCGACAGCGCGCGGGAATGGCTGGCCCCTGACCGTCCGGGAGGCCGCGCGACTGCAGACATTCCCCGACAACTACTTCTTCGAGGGCAACCGCACCCAGCAGAATGTCCAACCCAGCGTGCCCAGGATCAGACAGACCATCATTGACCGCCTCAGTCGGCCGCCGGATAAGCCAAGCCCGCTCTGCGGACACAAACCTTCCGAACCGCCTCCACATCTTCTGCCAAAGTAGTGCTAGGTGTTTGGTCCCGGCATTTGGTGGTGCGGATTTAGGTTGAAGCGATCTGGCTCGGTTGTCCAGCATTTGCAGATATATTCGTAGGGCGTGAGGCCGCGCAGGGTTTTCAGTCGGCGGCCATAATTGTAGGCGTCGATGAAGACGTGGAGGTGCGCGGTCAGCTGGGCATGGCTGTCGTAGTGGTAGCGTTTGATCGTGGCTTCCTTGATCGTCCGGTTCATCCTCTCGACCTGGCCGTTGGTCCAGAGATGCTTGATCTTGGTCAGCCGGTGCTCGATTTCATGCTGGTCACAGACGCGGTCGAAGATGTGCTGGAAGGGGCTTTGTTGCATAACAAGGCAGTGGATTCCCTTGGGGAATTGGATGTTATAGATGGGCGGGATGCCCAGACCGACACCTGCGAAGTATCGCACGACGAATTGGCCCGAATATAACGCAGCCCTGAAGCAGCGCGGCTCGCTGGATGTGTGGTTTGATCCGCAGATGGATTAGTTTTCTGTTCCGAGTGGTCGCCCGGGCCGTCCCTTGCGCTTTTCCGACGGCGCGATTGAGTTTTGC
>JANXUK010000084.1 GCA_025356275.1 Sphingomonadales bacterium
AACACGTCGGTTGCGTTCTGCTGCGCCGGATCGACCTTGCCCGGATCGGGGCGCGAAGTCTGTGCGTGCGCAGGCCAGCCGCCGAAGCGCGCGATGATGTTTTGTTCGACCACCGCTGGATCGAAATCGCCGATCACCACCAGCGTGGTATCGGCGGGCGTATATTCGCGCGCCCAGAACGCCCTGAGCTTGGCTCCGTTGGCCGCGTTCAGCGTTTCGGGCACCCCGATCGGCAGCCGGGTCGGATAGCGCGCCGCTGGATAAAGGAACCCGAGCTGGTCTTCGAGATTGCGCCGCGCAAACGTTAGACTGTCGCGCAGTTCGGATAGCACAACGCCGCGTTCGCGGCCCACCGCGGCGTCATCGAACTTTAGTTCGCTCGCGGTCTCGCGCATCAGCATCAGCGCGGTGTCGAGCAGGCGCGGATCGCTCTGCGGCAGGTCCAGCATATAGGTGGTGGCGTCGTAACCGGTCGCGGCATTGGTGTCGGCGCCGAACGCCAGCCCCTCGCGCTCCAGCAATTTGACCATCTCGCCCTCGGGCACATGGGTCGAGCCCTCGAAGGCCATATGCTCGACGAAATGGGCAAGGCCGCGCTCGGCGTCGCTCTCGTCCAGCGCCCCCGCCGCCACCCGCATCCGCACCAGGCCGGTGCCCTTGGGTGTGGCATTGGCGGCGACGATATAGCGCATGCCATTGGGCAGGCGGCCATAACGGAACGTGGCGTCCGGGCGAATGTCGCTATGCGTAAAGCCCCAATCGGCCGCCGATGCAGGCAGTGGCACAGCGGTCAGCGGATGCCCCACCTGCGCGGCGCATCCCGCCGTCAGCGCCAGCAGCAAACCCGCGCCGAGCGCCCGCAATTGCATGGGAATGGCCTTACTTGCCCCGCAGCTTGCGATGCTTCGACAGGTCGAGCACCTCGCTGGGGCCGGTATCTTCCTGAAGCAGCCCCAGCCGCCGCGCGACCTCCTGATAGGCCTCGGCCTCACCGCCCAGGTCCTGACGGAAGCGGTCCTTGTCGAGCTTTTCGCCGCTGGTCATATCCCACAACCGGCAGCCATCGGGGCTGATCTCATCGGCGAGAATCACCCGGCTGTATTCGCCGTCATAGACCCGCCCGAACTCCAGCTTGAAATCGACCAGCCGGATGTTGATCGCCGCGAACATGCCGCACAGGAAATCGTTCACCCGGATCGCCATCGACGAAATGTCCTGCATCTCGTCATTGTTGGCCCAGCCGAAGCAGGCGATATGCTCTTCCGCGATCAATGGATCGCCCAGCGCGTCGTCCTTGTAGTAATATTCGATCAGCGTGTGGGGCAGCGGCTCCCCCTCCGCGATGCCGAGGCGCTTCGATATCGAACCCGCCGCGACGTTGCGCACCACCACCTCGATCGGGATGATCTCGCACTGCCGGATCAGCTGCTCGCGCGCGCTCATCCGCCGCAGGAAATGCGTGGGGATGCCGATGTGGGCGAGGCGGGTGAACACATATTCGCTGATGCGGTTGTTGATCACGCCCTTGCCGTTGATCGTGCCGCGTTTCTGCGCGTTGAAAGCGGTGGCATCGTCCTTGAAATATTGGATCAGCGTGCCCGGCTCGGGGCCTTCATACAGGATCTTGGCCTTGCCTTCGTAGATCTGGCGGCGTCGCGACATGCTGGTTCCTCGGGTTTCGAACGGGGGCAACTGGAGGGCTCGGGGGCCAAAAAACGGGCCAAACGGGCCAAAAACATTCGGCCCCGGCGGCGGGGAGCATCGGCAAGGGCGCCCCCGCGCCGCCGGGGCGCTGAGCGGCATATAGCGCCGCCGGCACGGGGTTTCAACGCCCCCGTGCCCGGCGGGCTGGTTCGCTCGTCTGCGCGACGTGGGGATGAAATCCATTGCGCTGGCCGGGCAGGGGCAATAGGCTGAGCCACATGAAAAATTTGACCCGGGTTTTGACCAAGCTTTCGCGCCTTCTGGCGATTTTCGGCGCCGTGGCAGCACAGGCCGTCACCACCGCGCCGGCATTGGCCCAAAGCGCCAGTTATGACCCCGCCGGCTCTGGGCCGATAGTCGGCGCGGTGCATTGGGTGGAGGGGACGCTGCTGGGCACGGTCGCCACGGTGGTGGCGGTGATCGCGGTGGCCTCGGTAGGGTTTATGATGCTGACCGGGCGGATGAACTGGCGCTATGGCGTCACCGTCATCCTGGGATGCTTTATCCTGTTCGGCGCGGCCAGCATAGTGGCGGGCATCCAATCGTCCGCGGCTGGCGTATATTGATCGGAAAGCGGATATTGAGCGGAAAGCGAGGGAGTATCCATGGAAAGCAGGCTGGCGCGTGATCCGCTATTCGTTGCGCTGACCCGGCCCCAGATGTTCGCTGGCGTCACTTACACGTATTTTGTGCTGAATTTCATCGCTTCTACCGAATTTTTCCTGATCATGCGGTCGGGTTGGGTGGTGGTTTTCGCGCTGGTGGTCCATTTGGCCGGCGTGGCGATGTGCCTGCGGGAGCCGCGCATCTTCGACCTGTGGCTGGTGCGGGTGCGCCAGTGTTCGCGGGTGCGCAATCATCGGTTCTGGCGATGCAATTCCTACCGCGCGTGAGCGCGAAGCCCCCCGCCTTTGCCGATGAGGTCAGCGCCGGCAGCCGGCTGCCCTATGCCGCGCATGTCGATGATCGCACGCTGGCCCTGCGCGACGGCTCGCTGTGTCAGGTGATCGCGCTGACGGGGCTCCTGTTTGAGACTGCCGACACTGACGAGTTGAATTACCGCAAAGGCCTGCGCGATGCGATGCTGCGTGCTATCGGCTCGTCGCGGTTTGCGGTCTATCACCACATTCTGCGGCGCCGGGTTGCCCCACCCGCCCCCGGCGAATTCGCGGACGATTTCAGCCGCAATCTGGATGCCGCCTGGACCGGGCGGCTGGCGGCGCGGCAATTATATGCCAATGAGCTGTTCCTTACCCTGATCCGCCGCCCCGCGCAGGGCCGCGTCGGCGTGATCGAGCGGGTGGCGCGTTGGTTCGGCGCCGCCAAAGGCTCCGATGCCGCCGAAATCGCTGCCGAAGTCCGCGCGCTGGACGCCGCGACCGAGCAATTGGTGGCGACCCTCGGCAGCTATGGCGCGCGCATCCTCACCGCCTATGACACGCCGCAAGGGCCATGTTCGGAGCCGCTGGAGTTCCTCTCGGCCATCTATAACGTCGACCTTCGTCCGGTGCGCCTGCCGCATGGCGACGCCGGCGAATACCTGCCGTACCGCCGGGTCAGCTTTGGCGCCGATACGCTGGAGCTTGGCCCCGGCGGCGATGCGCCCCCCAGTCTGGGCGCAATGGTTTCGATCAAGGATTACCCCGGCCAGACCGTGCCCGGCATGCTCGACAATGTGCTGCGCGTGCCGGCGGAGATGGTGATCAGCCAGAGCTTTGCCTTCGTCGACCGTGGTGAGAGCCTGGGCCGGATGAACCTCGCGCTGCGCCGGATGCGCGCGTCCGATGACGAGGCATTGTCGCTGCGTGGCGAATTGTCGCAGGCCAAGGACGAGGTTGCCGCCGGCCGCGCCGCCTTTGGTGAGCACCATATGAGCGTGCTGGTGCGCGGACAAACCCAGCCCGAAGTCGATGCCGGCGTCGCCGAGGTGCAGGCGGCGCTAACCGATCTCGGCATCATCGCGGTGCGCGAGGATCTGGGGCTGGAGGCGGCATTCTGGGCGCAATTCCCCGGCAATTTCAAGTTCATCGCCCGCCGCGCGCTGATCGGCTCCAGCAATTTCGCCAGCCTGGCCAGCGGTCACAATTTTCCGGTCGGCCGCGCCGCCGGCAACCATTGGGGCGACGCCGTCACCCAGTTCGAGACGACAGCCGCCGGCCCCTATCACTTCAATTTCCACCACGGCGACCTTGGCAATTTCACCGTCATCGGCCCGTCTGGCTCGGGCAAGACGGTGATCGTCAATTTCCTGCTGGCACAGGCGCGTCGGTTCGCCCCGCGCATCGTGTTCTTCGACAAGGATAGGGGCGCCGAGCTGTTTATCCGCGCCATCGGCGGCGGCTACGACGTGCTGCGCCCCGGCACGCCCAGCCGGCTCAACCCGCTGCAACTGGACGACAGCGCCGAGAACCGCCGCTTCCTGATCGACTGGCTGAGCCGGCTCGCCGCGATCGACGGAGAGGCTTTGTCTGCGGCGGAGGCGCGCCAGATCAAGGACGCGGTCGACGCCAATTACAACGCGCCTGCCGCCTATCGCCGGCTGCGCAGTCTGGTCGAGCTGTTTCGCGGCGGGCACCGGCCGCATGGCGCCGATCTGTACGCGCGCCTGCGCCCGTGGTGGGGTGAGGGCGAGCATGCCTGGCTGTTCGACAATGAGCATGACGGGGTGGACCTGACCGCCGAGACCGTTGGCTTCGACATGACCCGCATTCTTGACGATCCGTTGCTGCGCACCCCGGCGATGTTGTATCTGTTCCACCGGGTTGATGAGCGGCTGGATGGTTCGCCTACGATCATCGTGGTGGATGAGGGTTGGAAGGCGCTGGATGACGAGATTTTCGTCGCGCGCATCCGCGATTGGGAAAAAACCATCCGCAAGCGCGGCGGCATCGTCGGCTTCGTCACTCAGAACGCCGAGGATGCCCTCTCCAGCCGCATCGCCAGCGCCATTGTCGAGCAGGCGGCGACCCAGATATTCACCCCCAACCCCAAGGCACGGGCCGAGGATTACGTCACCGGATTCGGCTTGACCGCGCATGAATTCGAACTGGTGCGCAGCCTGCCCGACGCGGCGCGCTGTTTTCTGGTCAAGCATGGCGCGGAGAGCGTGGTGGTGCGGCTCAATCTGGCGGGCGAGGACGATCTGCTGACTGTCCTGTCGGGCCGGGAGCGGACGGTGCGGCTGTTCGACGAGATCCGGCTCAAGACCGGTGACGATCCGGCGGCGTGGTTGCCCGCGTTGCTGAGTGCTGCGTGATGGCCGCTTGCCCGGCTTTCGACCCGTTCGGCGCCTATGTGGGCAATGTCGTCGGCTTCGTCGATTGTCATGCGGCGGCGCTGGGCGAGGATGGGTATCGCGCGCTGGGGCCGGGGTCCCCGTTCGGGGTGGCGCTGTCCGGGTTGTTGACCATCTTTGTCGCGCTGCTTGGTTATCGGCTGCTGGTCGGGCGCGGGCTGGGCTTGCAGGGCGCGGTGGGTATGGCGTTCAAGCTGGGCGTGGTGCTGACGCTGGCGACGCAATGGGCCGCCTATCAGCCGCTGGTGTTCGATATGGTAACCCGAGGCCCCGAGGATCTGGCGGCCAGTATCCTGTCGCCAAGCGGGTTGGGCGGGCAGGATTCCGCCGGGTTGATGGCGCGGGTGCAGGCGGTCAATCGCGCGCTCAATCTGCTGGCCAATCCGCCGCCGATCGCGCCGCAAGTCGCCGCTGCCGCGTCGCCCGATGCGCAGATCACGCCGGGCGCGACGCCGGCGCCGCCCCCGCCGCCTGCCACGAACCAGCTGAACGAGGGCGGGATGAAGGCGGTGGGTGAGGCCAATGGCATCCTGCTGGTCGCCACGCTGACCGGAATGGTCGCGGTCAGGGTGATCATGGCGCTTATGCTGGCGCTGGGCCCGATATTTGCCGGGTGCCTGTTGTTTGATGCGACGCGGCGCGTGTTTGCCAGCTGGCTGCGGGTGCTGGCGGGCGCGATGCTGGCGGCGTTGGCGGTGCCGGCGGTGCTGGCGCTGGAGCTGGCGGTGATCGAGCCGCAGGTGGTCGGGCTTGCCAATCTGCTGGAGGCGAAGCTGCCGCCGGGCATGCTGCCCGAACAGATCTGGGCCAGCGCCGCGCTGTTTGCGATGGTGATGGTGGCGGTGCTGGTCGGGGTGGTGCGCGCGGCTTCGGGTATCCATCTACCCGAGGGGGTGAGCCGCGAATATGCGCGGCTGTTCGGCAGCGCGCCGGGCGAGCCGGGCAGTGTTGCGCAGCGGATCCCAACCGCCGCCGCCCCGACAGAAAGCCGCAGCCGCGCCCAGCATGTCGCCGATGCCGCGCTCGCTATGGGGCGGCGCGATGCGCGGATGACCGCCGCCGAAACCACGATGATCCGCCAACCTGTGCCTGCCAACAGCGCCGCCGCCGCGCCCGGCTCTGCGCCGCCGGTGGCGCCGCCGCTGGGGCAGGGCGGACGCGATAGCGGGCGGATGGCGCGCCGGCACTCCTCAGGCGCCAATCGGCGGGATGCGAGAACATGAGCCTTATGAATACGCCCGAGACGCCAGCCGATAATGAACCAGGCCGCGAAGCCTATTACGCCGAGGCGCGGAGCTGGGCCGAGGATCGCGATGCCGCGCGCGCGCGTACCCTGCGCATGGCCTGGATCGTCGCGGGTATTGCGGGCGGCATCGCGGTGCTGGAGGGTTTGGCGCTGATCGCGCTGGCGCCGTTGAAGACGGTAGTGCCCTATACGCTGCTGGTCGATCGCAATACGGGGTTTGTCGAGGCGCTGGAGGGCACTGGCACGCCCCAGATCAAGCCGCAGGCGGCGCTCACCGCATCGCTGCTGGCGCAATATGTCGCGGCGCGCGAGACGTTCGACATCAATTCGCTGCCCGAGCAATATCGCAAGGTCGCGCTGTGGTCTGCCGATGATGCGCGGGCCGGATATCTGGCGATGATGCCCGCCGGCAACCCAGACAGCCCGCTGGCACGGTATCCGCGCAGCACTGTGCTGTCGACGCGGGTGGAGAGCGTGTCGCCGATGGGCCCCGGCATCGCGCTGGTCCGCTTCGTGACCGAGCGGGTCGATCAGGGGCAGGGCGCGCCGCAGCGCCTCTATTGGGTGGCCAGCATCACCTATCGCTTCTCGGGCGAGCCGATGGCAATCGAGGACCGGCTGGTCAATCCGCTGGGCTTTCAGGTGTTGCATTACCGCCGCGATGCCGAGACGGCGCCGTTCCCCGAGGGCACGGCTTTGTCCACCAACATCCCGGCGGTCAGCACGCCGCAGCCCATCGTGATGCCTGTTCCGGTGGCGATCCAGCCGGTCCCGGTGGCGGTACAGCCAGCCGCCGTTCAGCCCACGCAGGCGCGCCCCGTCTATGGCCCGTTCCACGGCCCCGCCGGTGAGGGGCAGCCGCGATGAGCGCCAGGCGCCGATCCTGGTTGCTTGCCGCCATTCTGCTGGCGGCCCCGGCGTTCGCCGAGATCACGCCGCAGGGCGGCCCCGGCGATCCGCATATTCAGACCGTGCGCTATGACCCGCAGGAGGTTGTCGCACTGCATGTCGCCAGCGGCTTTGCGGTGACGGTGCAATTCTCGCCCGAGGAGCGGATCGAGACCGTGACGGTGGGGGAAAGCAGCGCCTGGGCAGTGCAGGTCGATCATGCCGCAGATCATCTCGTGGTCAAGCCGCTGGGCGCACCGCCGCCGACCAACCTCACCGTCATCACCGATCAGCACAGCTACAATTTCACGCTCTACAGCGGCACGGCGGGCGAGGGGGTCCAGCCCTATACCGTCGCCTTCACCTATCCGGCGCCCGAGACCCAGCCGGTCAGCCCGGTGGCGGTGATCGCCGGGCGCTACCGGCTGCATGGCGACCGCGCGCTATGGCCGGTGGCGATTGGCGATGATGGCGCGGCGACCACGATCCGCTGGGGGGCCGACACGTTGCTGCCGGCGGTCTATCGCACCGATCGGCGCGGGCATATGGCGCTGGTCAATGGCCTGATGCAGGGCGGCGCCTATGTGATCGAGGGGGTCTATCCGTCGCTGATCTTCGTGTCGGGCCGCTCGCGGGCCAGCGCCAGCCATATTGACGGGACATCGCGGTGATCGGGGCGGAGGCCGGGCCAGATCCGCGCGACGACGCGCCGGGCCATGATGTTCGGCCATCGGTCGCGCTGCCCCCAGCGGGTGTGCCGACGCCGCTGCTGATCGCGCTGGGCGTCGTGCTGGCGCTGGCGCTGTTCCTGATGCTCAACGCGCATCGCCGGGCGCTCAATGCCGCCGAGACCGGGCCGCCGCTGGGCGCGGTGCACCTGCCGCCGCCGCCGCCACCTTTGGCCCTGCCGCCGGCCCCGCTGCCGCCGCCGCCGCCCGCGCCGATCGTGATCCATGAACGCGCGCCCACGCCGCCGCGCAATCCGTTCATCCCGCAACGCCCGCCCCAGCCGATCGGTCTTATCGGGGAGGAGCCGCTGGAGCCTGCCCGTCCGCCTGCGTCGCGCAACCCGGTGGCGGTGGGCCCGGCGCTGGTGGTAGACCTGACCGATGGCGGCGGCGCCAGCGTCAATGGCGCGGGCGGCGCGCATGAAGGCGCCGCTGCGGCACTGTCGGGTCAGGACGAGGCGGCGCGCGCCACGCTGATCCGCGGACGTTCCGCCGTGATCCCGCAAGGCGCGATCATCGCGGCGGTGCTGGAAACCCCGCTCGATTCGGATCGGCCGGGCCTGGCGCGCGCGCTGACCAGCCAGGACGCGCGCGGTTTCGACGGCAGCCGCATCCTGATCCCGCGCGGCAGCCGGCTGATCGGCGAATTCAAGGCCGATACCAGCCCCGGCCTGCGCCGCATCCTTGTGACATGGACCCGGCTCATCCGCCCCGATGGCGTGGCGATCCGCATCGGCTCGCCGGTGTCGGATTCGCTGGGCGGGGCGGGGGTGGCCGGGTCGGTCAACACGCATTTCCTGTCGCGCTTTGCCGGGGCTGTCCTGCAGTCGGCTTTGGCGGTGGGGGTTAACCTCGCCTCGGCGAGCGCGGCCAGCAACAACAGTTCGGTGATCGTCGCGCTGCCGGCACAGGGTGCGCAATTGGGCGCGCAGCTGGTGCCTAATGTCAACCGCCCGCCGACCATCAAGGTGCGTGAGGGTGCCGAGATTGCGGTGCTGGTCGCGCGCGATCTGGATTTCAGCGGCACGCCGGCGGTGCGCTGAGATGGCATCCACCGCTCAGCCTGTTTCGCCGCGCTATATCGATGCCTATCTGGCGCCGCTGCTGCCGATGCTGGCCCGGCCAGAGGTGACCGATGTGTTCATCAACCGCCCCGGAGAGGTCTGGCTGGAGACGTTGGGTGGCGCGATCGAACGGCTGGATGTGCCCGAGATCGACGAGGCGCGGCTGTGGCATCTGGCGCGCCAGATCGCCAGCCTCAGCCATCAGGGCATCAGCCGCGAGCATCCGTTGCTGGCTGCAACTTTGCCCGATGGCGCGCGGGTGCAGATCGTCGCGGCGCCGGCTACGCGCAGCGGCCTCGCGCTGGCGATCCGCAAGCATGTCGTGCCCGAACTGACGCTGGGCGATTACGTGACCGATGGCGCGTTCGCGCATACCGGCTTTTCGCGCGGGCCCAGCGATCTCAGGCTGGCCGATGCGCCAGTCGGTCACGCGCCGGGCGAGCTGGCCGCGTTTCTGGCCGGGATAGTCAAGGCGCGGCGCAACATCATGGTTTCGGGCGGCACGTCGACGGGCAAGACCACCTTCCTCAACGCGCTTATCAAGGAAATCCCCGAGGATGAGCGGCTGATCCTGATCGAGGATACGCCCGAGCTGTATATGCACCATGCCAATGCCGTGGGCCTGTTGGCGGTCAAGGGCGAACTGGGCGAGGCGCGGGTTAGCACCGAGGACCTGTTGCAAGCCGCGCTGCGCATGCGGCCCGACCGGATCATCCTTGGCGAATTGCGCGGGGTCGAGGCCTATAGCTTCCTGCGCGCCGTGAACACCGGCCACCCCGGCTCGCTGACCACCATCCACGCCGACAGCCCGGAGGGCGCGATCGAGCAATTGGCGCTGATCGTGCTGCAATCGGGGACCCAGCTGCGCCGCGACGATATCGTCCACTATGTAACCAGCGTGGTTGATGTCATCGTCCAGCTGGAACGCCGCGAGGGCAAGCGCCAGATTGCGCGGATCATGATGACGCGCGTGTGACCTAGTGGATTGATTGTCCCGCCTTCGGTTTCAAACCCCCGACTTTCAGTCGGGAAAGG
>JANXUK010000116.1 GCA_025356275.1 Sphingomonadales bacterium
CGAGACAGCCCGAAGGGCATATGTCTCGCCGCCGGGCAGGGTGTCGGCACTCGACCAAAAAACGGCTGAAGCCTTTCCCGACTGAAAGTCGGGGGTTTGAAACCGAAGGCGGGACAATCAATCCACTAGCTAGGCCCCGAAGAATTACCCAGTCCGGCGCATCACATCGCTGTCACAGCGCCGGGCCGGGCGCCGGGCCCAGTTCCGCGAAATAGCGCGCCATCCCGTCCACCGCGCGGTCCGTCAGGGTGATGAAGGCGCGGCGGCGATCGGTCTCGTCCTCGATACGCTGCAACAGCCCGGCCTCGGTCATCTGGCCGATCCAGCGCAGCGCGGTGGTAGGCGGGACGCCCGAAGCGATGCACAGGCTGGTCACCGACACCCGCGCGTGTTCGGCGCGCGCCGCCGTCAGGTCCAGCAGCATGTCCCAGGCAGGATCGGCAAACAAGTCGCCATCAAAGAACCGCGCGCGTTGCTGACGCTGACGGATGATCCGTCGCACGATGCGCGGATCGGGCAGAGGCGCGCGCGCGGGGCGGACCAGCGGCTCACCCGCCGGCGCAGTATCGGCCAAGCCGGGCGCTCGGGCGGTGTCGAAGCGGAACGCTCCGGGATCGCTGGCGGAAGGCGCCGGACCTGGCATGATCGCCTGACTCGCCGAACCCAGTGCCGCAGCACCTTGACTTGCCAAGCCGTGCCCCGGCGCGCCGATCCGCTCGATCCGTTCGGCGATCTGGCTGACCTGCTCGGTCAGGCGGAGCAGCACCAGCCGGTCATCCTCGGACAATTCGCGCACCCGCCGCGCCGGCAACCGCGCCAGCACCTGACCCAGCGCGATCATCCGCTCGGCCCGGCTGGGCGCCACCAGCAGCTGTGGGTTCGACTGATCGAGCACCGCGAACACATCGTCGAGCGCCGCCACGCTGGTCGACACCACCAGCTCCGCCCCGGCATGGCCTGCGCGCAGATCGAGCCGGGCCAGCGCCGCCAACCGCGCCGCATCGACCATCGGCACATCGATCAGCACCACCTCGCCCAGCGGTCGCGCCTCACCATCGAGCAGGCTGGACAGCGGAGCAGCCTCGGCAATGCGAAAGCCCACCGCCTGCGCGTCATCGCGGATCTGATCGCGCAGATGCGCCCGGTCCGCAAAGATCGACACCGCCAGCCGCAGCCCGGCAGCATCATTGGCCGGCGCACCATAGGCAAAATCGCCCGAAACGCCGGCGGCGGGATGAAAGGGGGCAATTTCGGCCTGACGACTGATTGGGGGCATCGGGTGATCTCCGCTGTTCGACTCGGGAAACGTATCAGGAACAATACGTATAGAGCTAGAACAAACAGGGGGCGTGTCAATCGCGATCTGGAACATTACAAGATCGAAAACGGATCGAATACGGATCGGTTTCGGAGCAGTCAGGGCAGGATGTCGATCGGCGTGCCATCGGGCACTGCCTGCCACAGCGCTTCGATCTCGGCATTGCTCAGCGCGATGCAGCCATTGGTCCAGTCACCGGGGGCACGGCTTGGCCCGGGCCAATCGTCGGGTTGGCCATGAATGAACACGGCCCCGCCCGCCGGGCGTCCCGCTGCACGGGCATAGGCGATGTCGCGGTTTGCCGGGTACGAGATGTGGAGCGCCAGATGATAGGCGCTGTTTTCATTGGCCGAATCGATGGTATAATGCCCCTCGGGGGTGCGTTGGTCGCCTTGGAAATGCTTGGCGCCGATGGGCTCGCCGCCCAGTTGGATGCCGGGGATAGTCGCGGCAAGGCGGCCGTGGGCGTAGAGCAACATCGCGCGCGCCGCCTTATGGACCACGATCTGGTCGATTATCGGGAGGTGGCGTGCCGGCTCTGCGTGGGCCGGCGCCGGTGTCAGCAAGGCCAAAGCCAGAAACAGGGCGCCCCGTGCTTTCACTGCCCCTTGCGGGCCAGCGCTCACCCCGTCAATCCGCAAAAGGATCGCGCACCAGAATAGTATCCTCACGCTCGGGCGAGGTGCTGACCAGCGCGACCGGCGTATCGATCAGCTCCTGCACCCGGCTGATATATTTGATCGCCTGCGCCGGCAGATCGGCCCAGCGCCGCGCGCCTGCCGTCGTGCCTTCCCAGCCAGGCATCTCCTCATAGATCGGCACGACACTGGCCTGCTCGGCGGCGTGCGAGGGTAGGTAATCCAGCACCTTGTCAGCGCCATCGGGTCCTGTCAGCCGATAGCCGGTGCAGATCTTCACCGTCTCGAACCCGTCGAGCACGTCGAGCTTGGTCAGCGCGATGCCCGTCACGCCGCTGATCGCGCAGGATTGCCGCACCAGCACCGCGTCGAACCAGCCGCAGCGGCGCTTGCGCCCGGTCACGGTGCCGAATTCATGGCCGCGCTGGCCCAGCCGCTCGCCGGTATCGTCCTCCAGCTCGGTCGGGAACGGGCCGGCGCCGACGCGGGTGGTATAGGCTTTGACGATGCCCAGCACAAAGCCGGTGGCGCTGGGGCCAAGGCCCGAGCCGCTGGCCGCAGTGCCGCTGACGGTGTTGCTGCTGGTGACAAACGGATAGGTGCCGTGGTCGACATCGAGCAGCACGCCCTGCGCCCCCTCGAACAGGATACGCTTGCCGGCGCGTTTGACTTTGTTGAGACGGCTCCACACCGGCTCGGCGAATTGCAGCACGAAAGGCGCGATTTCGCGCAGCGATGCCACCAAACCCGCGCGGTCCACCGGCGGCGCGCCAAACCCTGCCAGCAGCGCGTCGTGATGCGCGCACAGCCGGTCGAGCATCGGGCCGAGCCCATCGAGATGCGCCAGATCGCACACCCGGATCGCGCGGCGACCGACCTTGTCCTCATAGGCGGGGCCGATGCCGCGCCCGGTGGTGCCGATCTTGCCGCTGCCCGCCGCCGCCTCACGCAATCCGTCCAGTTCGCGGTGGATTGGCAGGATCAGCGGGCAATTGTCGGCAATAGCGAAATTATCGGTGGTGACCGATACCCCCTGCCCCTCCAGCTTGGCGATCTCCGCCTGAAGCGCCCACGGATCGAGCACCACGCCATTGCCGATGATCGACAGCGTGCCGCGCACGATGCCGCTGGGCAGCAGGCTGAGCTTGTAGACATTGCCATCGACCACCAGCGTGTGCCCGGCATTGTGCCCACCCTGAAAGCGGACCACGGCATCGGCGCGGCTGGCCAGCCAGTCGACGATCTTGCCCTTGCCCTCATCGCCCCACTGGGCGCCGATTACCGTGACATTGGCCAAACCCGCGGCCCCTTCTATCTCTGTGAAATCCGCCGGGGGCGTAGGGTATGCAGCGCCGCAGGGCAACTACAGCTTTGCCGGTTTTTCGCCCAAAAGTGCGTGACTGCACCCCAGAAGCGCGGCATCGTCGGTTGGCGAAAGCGCGGCGACAGTGCGCCAGCCCTCCGCGCGCAATCGATCCGCCACCGCCGCATCATGGCCCAGCGGCAGGAACAGCGCCTTACGCCGCGGCTCGGCACGGCCCAGCTGTTCGATCAGCGGGTCGGGGTAGAGCGAGAAGCCGGTGGCAGGCTCGCTGGCGGCGCCGTCCTTGCCGAGGATCGCATAGGTGCCACCGCGCCCCAAGCTGCCGCGCAGGCCCTCGGCATAGAGCGTGAAGCCGAACCAGCTCTGGTATTCAAAGCCGTGGCGCTCGCTGGGGTCGAGCGTCAGTCGCGCCGCGCCGCCGACCCTTGCCGCGATGGCGCGGAGCCCGGCAATGAGGCCGACCAGAGGGCCACAGGGCGGGCCAGAGGGCGGGCCAGAGGGCAGGCTGTCATGCGCCAGCGCCGCGTCGAATTCCGCCAGCCGGGCGATGGCCTGATCGAACGGGCCACTGGCATAGAGCAGTGGCAGATAATCCGCGCCGCCGGACGCGACCAGCGCGCCGGCATCCTTGGCATCGAGCTCGCGGCGGACGGTGTCAATCACGCCGGGGGCCAGCGGCAGGGCATGGGCGGCCAGCGTATCGACCAGATCGGGCAGCGTGAAATCGGCCGAGATGTTGGTTGCCCCCGCCGCTGTCAGCGCCGCAATCGCCATCGCCACGATCTCGCAAGCGGCTTCCACCGTATCGCTGCCGATCAGCTCGGCACCCAGTTGGAGCCTTTCGCGCGTCGGGTCGAGCCCGTCACCCTTGATGGTGACCACTTGCCCGGCATAGCACAGCCGCAGCGGACGCGGCGCGGCGGCAAGGCGAGTCGCGGCGATCCGCCCGACCTGCGGCGTGATATCCGAACGCAGCGCCAGCGTGCGCAGCGACGCCGGATCGACGAAGCGGAACATCCGGCGCGGCTGGATACCGGCCATGCGGCTGGCCATCGACCGCTCGAACTCGATGCTGGGCGGCAGCACCCGGTCATAGCCATGCGCGTCGAGGCAATCGAGCGCGGCGCGGGTGACGCGGCTGGCGGCGGCGCTGGCCTGCGGCAGGCGGTCTTCCAGGCCTTCGGGGAGGAGGTCGCGGTCGGTATCGTGCATGATGCGCTGGCCTTAGAGCGTTTTCCAGTCAGGTGGAATCACCTGACGGCTCGGGAACGTCAGTCACCGCAGATGAAACGCGGCAAACAAGAATCTAGAGCGGCCGAGCCGATGCAATCGGATCGCAAGCCGCTCTAGAGCGGTCGGGAAAAAGTGGGAACCGCTTTTTTGCCTGCGGTCGGGCCGCGAAAGCTGGGCCAAGACGCGACCAGCCGCGCGATTTGTGCGGCAACCTCTCGCGCTGGCGGTGCGATATGGCGAGAAATTTGCTATGCTGGCTCGGCGCTTCGGCAGGGATACTTCACATATGACGATCATCCGGCAGCTTCCCCTCGCGCTCCTCGCGCTCCTCGCGCTGTCCGCATCCACTGCCGCGCTGGCCGATGATCCCAACGATCCCGCGCTGCAAAGTCCCGCCGCTCGCGCCCGCGACCATGCGATGACCCGCCAGCTCAACCTTGACGAAATCGCCATGGCGCAGCAGCGCGACGCCGCATATGCGCGCGGGTGGCGCCAGAAGCGCCGCGAAAACGCCGATCCCGCTGCCAACACCGCCCATGATTACGCGCAGGAGATGGCCGATTACGCGGCCAACCGCGCCCGTTACGAGCGCCAGATGAGCCAATGGCAGCGTGCCGTATCCGCGTGCCGGGCCGGCTATTACGAGGCCTGCGACCAGCGATAGCGGGCTAGAGCAAGGTGCGATAAAACAGAATCGCATCTTGCTCTCGAGGCTTTGTTTTCGCATCGTTTATTGCCAAAAACCGGTACCCACTTTTTGGCACGATGCTCTAGCGGGGGCCGCCAATCGGCCGCGCCCGCCCCCATTTAGAACGCCAATGCGCGCGCCGTCTTCACGCCCGGCAGCACCCGTGCCTTGTCCAGCACCTCCGCCGGGATCGGATTGTCGAGGCTGAGCAGCAACACCGCCTCGCCCCCCGCTTGACGCCGACCGAGGTGGAAAGTGCCGATATTGATGCCATTCTCGCCCAGCAACGTGCCGATCCGGCCAATAAAACCCGGCGCATCCTCGTTGACGATATACATCATGTCGCCCGCCAGATCGGCCTCAATGCCGATGCCGAAAATCTCGACCAGACGCGGGCTGGTGTTGCCGAACAGGGTGCCCGCCACGCTGCGATCGCCCTGCGAAGTGGCCACCGTTACGCGGATCAGCGTGTGGTAATTGCCCTCGCGGTCATGCCGCACCTCGCGCACATCCAGCCCGCGTTCCTTGGCCAGGAATGGCGCGTTGACCATATTCACCGTCTGCGAATAGCATTTCATCAGGCCGGCCAGCACCGCGCCGGTAATCGGCTTCATATTGAGCTGCGCAGCAGCGCCTTCGACCTCGATGCTGATCTTGGTGAGGTTGTCATGCGCCAATTGGCCCACCAGGCTGCCCAGCCGCTCGGCCAGCGCCATATAGGGCTTGAGCTTCGGCGCCTCCTCGGCGCTGAGCGACGGCATGTTGAGCGCGTTGGTGACGCCGCCGGTGGTCAGGTAATCGGCCATCTGCTCGGCCACCTGCAACGCGACATTAACCTGCGCTTCGTTGGTCGAGGCGCCCAGATGCGGCGTGCAGATGAAATTGGGCGTGCCGAACAGCGGCGAGGCCTTGGCCGGCTCCTCGACGAATACGTCGAGCGCGGCGCCGGCGATATGCCCGCTGTCCAGGCCAGCCTTCAGCGCGACCTCGTCGATCAGACCCCCGCGCGCGCAATTGACGATCCGCACGCCCTGCTTGGTCTTGGCGAGGTTTTCGGCCGAGAGGATGTTCTTGGTCTCGCTGGTCAGCGGGGTGTGCAGCGTGATGAAATCGGCGCGCGCCAGCAGCGTATCGAGATCGGCCTTCTCCACACCCATTTCCAGCGCGCGTTCGGGGGTCAGGAACGGATCGAACGCCACGACTTTCATCCGCAACCCGAGCGCGCGGCTGGCCACGATGCTGCCGATATTGCCCGCGCCGATCAGGCCGAGGGTCTTGCCGGTGACCTCCACGCCCATAAAGCGGTTCTTCTCCCACTTGCCGGCCTGGGTGCTGGCGTCGGCCTCGGGCAGTTGGCGGGCCAGCGCGAAGATCAGCGCGATGGCGTGTTCGGCGGTGGTTATCGAGTTGCCGAAAGGTGTGTTCATCACCACCACGCCCGCCGCCGAGGCCGCCGGAATGTCGACATTATCGACCCCGATGCCGGCGCGGCCGATAACCTTGAGGTTGGTTGCGGCGGCGAGGATCGCCTTGGTGACCTTGGTGCTGCTGCGGATGGCGAGGCCATCGTAAGCGCCGATCATCGCGATCAGTTCCTCAGGCGTCTTGCCGGTGATGACATCGACGTCACAGCCCGCCTCGGCAAAGATGCGCGCGGCATTGGGGTCCATTTTGTCCGATATGAGAACGCGTGGCTTGGTCATTATAAAGGTCCTAGAAAAATCGAAAGTCTTGGGGCCTTAGGCACCAAACCCCGGAATTTGGATGGCCCTGAAGGGGCGGATTAGCGCTGAGAAGGGCTGGGGTGCAGGGGTCTAAGACCCCTGCGAATTACCCTTTTACCGTCTCGTAGGCCCAGTCGAGCCATGGGCCCAGCGCCGCGATATCGGCACTGTCCACCGTGGCGCCGCACCAGATGCGCAGGCCCGGCGGGGCATCGCGGTATCCGGCGATGTCATAGGCCGCGCCCGCTTTCTCCAGCGCGCCGGCGAAGGCCTTGATGAATGCTTCATCGGCGCCCTCCACGGTCAGGCAGACGCTGGTTTTTGAGCGGGTGCCCTTGTCGGGCGCCAGATGGCCGAGCCACGGGCGGTGCGCGACAATCTTGTCCAGCGCCTCGGCATTGGCGGTGCAGCGGGCTTTGAGCCCCTCCAGCCCGCCGATCGATTTGGCCCATTCGAGCGCGAAGATCGCGTCCTCGACCGCCAGCATCGACGGCGTGTTGATGGTCTCGCCCTTGAACACGCCCTCGGCCAGTTTGCCTCCCACGATGCCGCCTGCGGCGTCGGTTTTGGCTGCGCCGGTCAGGCGGAACACTTTGGGCAGCGGCCATGACGGGGTGTAGCTTTCCAAACGCTCCACCGCGCGGGGGCCGAGGATCAGGACGCCATGCCCGCCCTCGCCGCCGAGAACTTTCTGCCACGAGAAGGTGGCCACATCGATCTTGGCCCACGGAATGTCATAAGCGAACACCGCGCTGGTGGCGTCGGCAAAGCTGAGGCCGCGGCGGTCATCCGGGATCCATTCGCCATCGGGCACGCGCGCGCCGCTGGTGGTGCCGTTCCAGGTGAACAGCACGTCATCGTCCCAGTCGACCTTGTCGAGATCGGGCACCATGCCGTAATCGGCGCGCATCACCGTGGGGTCGAGCTTCAGCTGCTTGACGGCATCGGTCACCCAGCCCTCGCCAAAACTCTCCCACGCCAGCGCGGTCACGCCGCGCGCGCCCAGCATCGTCCACATTGCCATCTCGAAGGCGCCGGTGTCCGATCCGGGCACGATGCCGATGCGGTGCGTATCGGGCAGGCCGAGTACCTCACGCATCAGATCGAGGCACAGCGCAAGCCGGGTTTTGCCAATCTTGGCGCGGTGCGAACGCCCGAGGCATTCGGTGGCGAGTTTGCTGGGGGAATAGCCCGGAGGCTTGGCGCAGGGGCCCGAGGAAAAGAACGGACGCGCAGGCTTGGTGTCTGGCATTGACGGGTGCGAAGTCGCCCGCGTCGCCGGTATTGACGGGTGCGAAGTCGCACGCGTCGCCGGTATTGACGGGTGCGAAGTCGCACCCTTGGGGGGTATTGACGGGTGCGAAGTCGCACCCTTGGGGGGTACTGGTATGCTCATGCTAGTCTCTCCTTGCAGAGAGCACGCGCGGCGTTGGGACCGCGTGGCCCGGCGCCGCGTTTAGTTGCTGCGGATGCGAAGTCAAGGCGGTGATGGCAGCTGGCGGGTGGTAACCGGATGTTAACTACGCGGGGCCAGATTTGCCGGCATGCGATCGACATGTGCCCTGCTGGCGATGACGCTCATTCTCGCGGGCTGCGATGCGGTCCCGCAGGCTGCGCCGCAACGCCCTGCCCGCGCCGCACTAACCTACGCTCCGCCCCCCGAAACGCGGCAGTGCCTCGCCAATCTCGGCGCGCGCGAGGCGGAGTTTACGCCGCTGCCCGATCGCTATTATGGCGTGGGGTGCTCGAACATCGATACGGTGCGGGTGGCGAGTTTGCAGGGCGATGATTCGCGCCTCGGCCTCACCAATCTGGGCGCGATCACCTGCCCGCTGGCCGGGACGCTGGCCGGCTGGGCGCGGTATGGCGTCGATCGCGCGGCGCGGCAGATTCTGGGCAGCCCGCTGGTGCGGATCGAGACGATGGGCAGCTATGCCTGCCGCAACGTCGCCGGCACCGACCACCGCTCGGCCCATGCCACCGCCAGCGCGATCGACGTCGCCGGCTTCGATCTGGCCGACGGGCGCCGGGTCACCGTGCTGGGCAACTGGGCATCCGGGACGCCGCATGAACGCGCTTTCCTGCGGGTGATCGAGGCCAGTGCCTGCAAGCGCTTCGGCACCGTGCTGGGCCCCGATTACAATGCGGCGCACCACGATCATTTCCATGTGGAACTGTCGGGCAGCGCGTTCTGCCGCTAGGCTGAATATCGACACACCCCCGAACACCGCGCCCAAAAGGGAAGGTCTTCAGGCGGGCTTGATGCCTTCTTCGAACGTATAATCCGGCAATGCATGAAATGCCCGCCGCAAAGCCTCGCCCCAACCCGATGAGATAATGCGGAAATAAGGGTCGGCCTCGTTGATGCGGCGCGCGTGCAGCGGCTCGAACCGGTCTCGCGCCAGCACCATCAGATCGAGCGGCATCCCCACCGACAGATTGGCCTTCAGCGTCGAATCGAAGCTGACCATCAGCAATTTGACCGCATCCTCGAACGACATAGAATGATCATACCCGCGCAGAATGATCGGGCGGCCGTATTTGGTCTCACCGATCTGGAAGAACGGCGTGTCGACGCTGGCCTCGATGAAATTGCCCTCGGGATAGATCAGGAACAGCCGGGGCTCCATCCCCTTGATCTGACCGGCCAGGATCAGCGTGGCCTGAAATTGCCCGCTACCCTCCGGCCCATTGTCGGCGTCGCGGTTCTTGATCGTCTCGCACAGCAGATTGCCGACCAGCGTGGCGATCTGGTACATGGTAGGCGCCTCCAGCAGCGAATTGTGCCGATCCTCCGGGGCCTTGCCGCGCTCCTCCAACTGGCTGATCACCGATTGCGTGGTGGCCAGATTGCCCGAATTCATGATCGCGATGATGCGCTCACCCGGCACCGACCAGTGGAACATCTTGCGAAAGCTGGAGATATTGTCGACGCCGGAATTGGTGCGGGTGTCGCTCATCAACACCAGCCCGGTGTCGAGCATCATGCCAACGCAATAGGTCATTCCAGGCCCCTCATATGCCGCCGCGACCGAGTCCTTGCGGATGGCAAGGGTTGGCGTTGGGCATATTCGCCTGCCGCGTCAAGGTGGTGAGGGGGGCCGGCGGGGGGCTATGCACTCTTTGTTGTTGTAAGCCTGTGCCATCCTGCGCCCCCTCCCGACCTCCCATTCAGTGTGCAGCCTGTGGGAGGTCGGGAGGGCGCGGGATGGAACAGGCTTACCCGAAAACCGCCCTTTCGCGGTTTTCGGCAACGGACTCGCGCGGGATGGCACAGGCTTGAAAAGCGCCCTTCGCGCTTTTCCAGACAAACTCACGCGTAAAAGCGGTAATCAGCGGCGATGGCGTTGGCGATGGCGCGGTTGCTGACCAGGAACGCCGCGATATATTCGTGCAGGCCGAATTTCGAAATCTCGGCCATGGTGGTTTGCGTCAGCCGCTCATGCGCCGCTTCCAGCAATTGGTGCGAGGGCGGGGTCGCCCCGTAATCGCGGCCCATCCAATGGATATTCCCCGCGATCTGGCGATAGCAATAGGCCAGGCTGCGCGGGAAACGCCGGTCAAGAATCAGGAATTCGGCAATGCCGCGCGGGTCCATCGCACCCGCGTTGAGCCAGTGGAAAGCCCGCTCACCCGAAACCGAGCGCAGCACCAGTTCCCACTGCACCGTATCCAGCTGCGACCCGACATACTCCAGTGAGGGCAACAGGATGTGGTATTTAACGTCGATGATTCGCGCCACGTTATCTGCGCGCTCCAGATGGGTGCCCAGCCGCGCGAAATTGTAGATGTCGTTGCGCAGCATCGTTCCTTCCATCGCGCCGCGCACCAGCTTGGCCTGACGACGGATCAGTTCCAGCACGCCCCCCAGATCGGCTGGACCAATCGGCCGGGCCAGCGCGTATTTCAGCAGCATCCAGCTCTCGTTCGTCGCCTCCCACACCTCGCGGGTCAGCGCTGTGCGGACCATCCGCGCGTTGGTGCGCGCATTCTCGATCATCGCCAGCACGCTCTCGTCATTTTCGGGCGCGCGCAGCACGAAATTGGTGACTTCGGTTCCGGTATAGGCGCCGCCGGCCTTGGTGTAATCGGGGTCGAGCCCCATGGTGACCAGAACCGAACTCCATTCCGCGCTGGCCGCGCCCTCACCCCGGGTAAGTGCCATGCGGAAACCGGCGTCGAGCAGGCGTGCGGTATTCTCGGCGCGTTCGAGATAGCGCGCCATCCACAATACGCCGCCGGCGGAGCGCCCTAGCATGAGGAATGCCCTAGCATGAACGGGGGCCCCTTCATTCGGCCAGCACCCAGCTGTCCTTGGTGCCACCGCCTTGCGACGAATTGACCACCAGCGACCCCTCGGTCAGGGCTACACGGGTCAGGCCGCCGGGCGTGATCTCGATGCCCTGCGGGCTGACCAGCACATAGGGCCGCAAATCCACATGGCGCGGCGCCAGCGCACCGGCATCGCAGATCGGCACGGTGGACAGCGCCAGCGTCGGCTGTGCAATGTAATTTGCCGGGGCGTTACGCAGCTTGACCGCAAATTCGGCGATCTGGGCGGCGGTGGAGGTCGGGCCGATCAGCATGCCGTATCCGCCCGAGCCATGCACTTCCTTGACCACCAGATCGGCCAGATTGTCGATCACATAGCCCAGCGCATCCGCCTCCGCACAGCGCCAGGTCGGCACATTTGCGAGCAGCGGCTCCTCACCGGTATAATGGCGGATGATGTCAGGCATATAGCTGTAGATCGCCTTGTCGTCGGCGATGCCGGTGCCCGGCGCATTGGCGATGGTGATACCGCCCGCCTTATAGACCTCCATGATCCCGGCGACGCCCAGCATGCTGACCGGGTTGAACGCTTCGGGATCGAGATATTCGTCATCCACCCGGCGGTACAGCACGTCGATCGCCTGCCAGCCGCGGGTGGTGCGCATATGGACGCGGCCATCCTGCGCGCGCAGATCGCTGCCCTCGACCAGTTCGGCGCCCATCTGGTCGGCCAGAAACGCGTGTTCGAAATAGGCCGAATTGTAGATGCCAGGGGTCAGCACCGCCACCACCGGCCGCTTCTTGCCGTCCCACGCCGGCGGCGCGCATTCGGCCAGGCTGCGTGCCAGCGCGCGCGGATAGTTGGAAACCGGCGCCACCGCGATGCGGGTGAACAGTTCCGGAAACATCGCCATCATCGTTTCGCGGTTTTCCAGCATGTAGGAAACGCCGCTGGGTGTGCGGGCATTATCCTCCAGCACCATGAAGTCATCTGGCCCGGTGCGCACCAGATCGGTGCCGACAATATGCGTATAAACGCCGCCCGGCGGGGTAAAGCCCGCCATCTGGGGCAGATAGGCCGCGTTCTGGGTGATCATCGCCTCGGGCACGATACCGGCGGCGAAGATCTCACGCCCGTGATAGACATCGTGCAGGAACAGGTTGAGCGCCCGCACCCGCTGGCTGATCCCCGCGTCCAGCCGGCTCCATTCGGCGGCAGTGATGATGCGCGGGATCATGTCGAACGGGATCAGCCGTTCCTCGCCCGCATCCTCGCCATAGACGTTGAAAGTGATGCCGGTGCGGCGAAAGAACTGCTCCGCCTCGTCATGCCGCGTGGCCAGCCACCCCGCATCCTGCGCATCGAACCACGCGCGATAGGCGGCATAGGCGGGGCGGATGGCACCGTTTTGATCGATCATCTCGTCGAAACAGGGTATTTTGTCAGATTGCTGCTGGATGGACTGCATCTTTGGCACCTTCAGGAGCATGCAAGCTGACGCAATGCGCGCCATTTGCCAAGGGGCTTATGCTGCGCCTGCGAGGATTATTCATCGCCAGAGCGCTTCGTGCGCTCGCGGCCTTGCCCTTGGGGGCGCCGGCTGGAATGACACATGCTGAATATATCGCAGGAGAGTGCGCATGAGCGACCTTGAACAATGGCGCATCCCCATGCTGCCCCGCGCGGAATGGACCGATCGCGCGCGCGAGGTCTTCGCCTTCTGGGGTGAGCCCAATGCGTGGGAGGAGGGATCGCGCACCAACATCCTGATGGTGATGGCCAACCACCCCGACCTTGGCGATGCCACCAACGCCTTCGGCAAGCATATCCTGGTCACCAATACCACGCCGCTGCGCTGCCGCGAGCTGTTGACCATGCGCGTCGCCTGGCTGACAAAGAGCGAATATGAATGGCACAACCACGTCGGCTATTGCCTCAACCTGGGGATGAGTGTCGACGAAATCCTGGCGATCAAGGAAGGCGCCAGCGCGGCCTGCTGGAACGCGGAGGACCGCGCGGTGTTGAGCGCGGTGGACGAATTGCTGACCACCCACGACCTCAGCGACGGTACGTGGGCGGCTCTGTCGGCGTTCTATAACCGACAGCAGCTGATGGATTTCGTGGTCACCGTCGGGCATTACGTCAACACCGCCTGGACCATCAAGGCGTTCCGCATGCCGCTGGAGTCGCATGCCGACCAGATCGACTGGGATCTGAAAACCGCATCGGGCCGGCCGCCGGGGGTTACCCTGAAGCCCGGCGAGACCGAGGATTGGGCCGACAAGCGCGGGTATGATTAGGCTGGGCGCCAGATACTCAACGAGCCAACTGCCGGAAAGGGTTGCTTAAGCCCCCCGAGTCTGGCCATGAAGCGTCATGGTCACACTGCACCTCGTCCCGCAAGATATAGTCAACGCATACGAAGTCCATGAATGGCGCAATGCGACCGGGGTGTTGGCTACCGCGCACCCTGCGGAGTGGAATGACATTATCGCAGTGCTGCGGGCGTTCGAATTTAGGCGAAGTGAGTTGCTGAAGGGCGGCGGCGGAAAGAGTGTGATTTCTACGAGGATCGACAAATTTCTTGACGGGCGCGGGTGGCTGGAAAAGAAATTTGATACAAGCATCAAAGTCGATGGCAGTGAGCGCAAGTCCCCAACTCATAAAGTCGATTGCTTCAAAGGGCGGGTTGGGCTTGAAATCGAATGGAATAACAAAGACCCGTTCTTTGATCGCGACTTGAATAATTTCCGGCTGCTTTTCGATTTGCGGGTTATTGACGTGGGGGTGATGATCACTCGTGCCAGCAATTTGCAGGCTCTTTTTAAGACGCTCGGTAAACAGGTTGCAGATAAATATGGTGCTTCCACCACGCAATGGACAAGCTACTCCCGCGCCTAGAAGGCGGTGGTGGTGGCGGTTGCCCGATTTTGGCGTTCGGCATAACTAGGCGTGGGGCTTCACATACAAGTCCAACATCGCCTGGCACAAAATCCGGAAGGATGGCGGCTCAGACGGTCGAGGCGTTGGTTTCTACTTCCGCAATGTCACCGAGATGATCCTGTTCGGCGTTCGCGGCAAGAATGCCCGCTCGCGCGCGCCGGGGCGCAGTCAGGTAAACTATGTTTCGAGCCGCAAGCGCGAGCATTCGCGCAAGCCGGACGAGATTTTCCCCATCATCGAAGCGTGTTCGCCGGGGCCATATCTAGTGGTCCGATTCTGACGTTCGATACCGCTTGAGGCCAAGTCGCGCTCGAATGTCAGAATCTTTTCGGACCACTAGAAGATTTTGGTTCTAGTGGATTTTACGATTTTGACATTTGCAGACCCATCCCATCCGCTAGGGGATGCAAATGTCAAAATCAATCCACTAGCGTCAGTGTTCACTCGGCGCGCCCCGCCAGAAAATCGCGCTTCACTTTCTTGGCGAGGCTCCATTTATGGACTTCGGTCGGGCCATCGTTCATGTGAAAGGCACGCACTTCGCGGAAGATCTGTTCGACGACCGTATCGCCCGAAACGCCGATACCGCCCATGATCTGCACGCAGCGGTCGGCGACCCGCATCAGGGCTTCGCTGACCGCGACTTTCGCCATCGAACTTTCCGCTGTGCCCAAGGAACCGGTGTCGAGCACGCCCGCGTACCGGGCGATGACAGCAAGTACATATTGCCCTCGTCGGGTGCCATGGTGTTGACCGCCACCGGACCCAGCGGGGAAACACCCGATTTAATCAACACAATCGCTGTCTCGCATTGGGCGAGGTGATCGCCGTCAGGCAGCACACGCGGTGTCAGCACGCCCGCCGCGCGCGTCTTTGCCCGCATTTCCGCTATCAGATCCTCCGGCGGGCCATGGCCGTACACCGCGATGCGCGGGTCGCGTTCATACGGGATGACCACATCCCGCACGAATTTTTCGACGCGATCGGCAATTTCATGGGCGGGGGCAGTCGAGATAGGTTCCTCCAAGCGAGACAAATTATTTATGGAACAATGTTATAGAACAACCAAGCGGAACTTGATCCTTTGTCCCCCGGCGTGCATGTTCCGGCGCTATGCCGCTTGAGCCATTGTCCCCGTCGACCAAGTCCGAAGCGTCGTCCAGCCGAGTGTATCGCGGCATTATGAGGGATATTGAGGAAGGCCGCCTTGTCCCGGGCCAGGTGCTGGCCGAAACCACCCTAGCGTCCGACTATGGCGTCGGCCGCAATGCGGTCCGCGAAGCAATGCAGTCTCTTCACGCGCGCGGCATTATCGACCTTAGCCGGCATCGATCACCGTCGATCCGGCGGCTCGACCAGGACGAGACTTTCGAGATCCTGGCAGTGGCCGGCGCCCTGGCAGCGCTTGCCGCACAAGCCGCCGCGCACAATTTCAACGGGGCCCAGCATGCCCCGCTGATCGCGTCGGCGCTCGAGGCGTTGACGGATGCAGATGCCAACGACGAGCCGGGAATGTTCAGCCGCGCGCGCCGGCATTTTTATCGCGTATTGTTGTGCATCGGCGGCAACAGGGAGCTGTTGCGGCTGTTCCCGGCAATTAGCATGCACATCATCTATGCCCAGTATCAAAGCCGACAGTTGCGGGGCATCAGAATGGCCGATTATCAGGCCATCATGCATGCCGTTGCGCGTGGTGATGCACAAGCGGCTGAAAAAGCCGGGCGCGACCACGTTGCCAATGTCCGTGGCGTCATCGAACAAATCCACAACGCGCAACAATGACTTGCCAATGCGGCGACACTCTTGCCTCGATCTGCCGGGACGGCGTATTGTCGATCACCAGGGATGGCTGGCCGCATAGCTGACCGGTCGGCGCTTATAGTTGCGGCCATTCCAACGGTTTTTGGTGGCCAGACGGCGGCGCAGGACCATCATCCGCCACGGCGGTTTTGCGAGGATCCACCCAGAAAATGTGGCTATACTTGCCTCGCAAATTGGTTCGTTTCGCACAGCGGCTTGGTTCGCCAAACGCCCGTACCATGCACACGGGTTCAATGGCCTTGCAGGGACCGTCCGAGGCCGTCGGCCGTATAGCTTTTGGCCCCACCGCCGGGCTTGATGGTGCAGCTTTCTCCCAGCGAGATCGACACACCGCGATCCGTCATCGCGGCCATCATCTCGCGGCGCAGCGTTGCGCCCTCTCGAAGTGAGAACGGTGCGTAGTCATGGAGGGCGAACGGATATCCGGTCAGCCCGGTGGAAATATGCTGACGACCCAGATCAGCGGCAAGGCTCACAAATTCGACAGGCGGCAGGCCGAACACGCTGATGTTTTCAATTTCGATCCGCATCCGCACGGCTTTTTCGGCGAATTGATGCCTGGCGCGTTTAGCGCATCGACCCGGCTCGGCGCCGGTTTTGCTGCAATATGCCCCGTTCAGCGATGTCGCGGCGGCGTGGGATGCGCTCGACATTTTGCGGATCCGCGGTGCGATGGGTATCATTCTGCCGCCACTGTTTTGCGAGAGTCTTTCACACAGCCATGATTTGATGGAATATGCGCTGCCCCTTATCCGGATGTGCCCGCAGTACGAGCCTGCGAACGTCTCTGCCTCCTCAACGACGAATTCGCGGCAGCGCGGGATATGGTCGCTCTGCTGATCAAGAAGGGCCATCGCCGGATCGGCACCGTGGTTCAGCATCATGGCGGGCGCGAGCGCGGATATTTCGAACCACTCCGCACGCACAGGATCGAGATTGATGGCGACCTGGTGGTCGAGGGTGGGTCCGGTTTTGCGCACACCGCCACCGCCGTACACCGACCGCTGGACCTGCCTGACCCTCCGACCGCGATCTTTGCCAATAATGATGATCTGGTCGCGACGGTGCTTGCCGTCCGCACATGCGAGGGCTCAAAATTCCCCAGATTTTGCGGTGGCCGGGTTCGATGACAATGGGATTGCGGCGCGGGTATGGCCGCCATTGACATCGGTCCGGCGTCCACTGCGACATGGCCGCCCGGGCAGTCGAACAGCTCGTCGCCCGGATACGCGATGGACGCAGCTTGGAGCGCCGGGCCACATATGTCGGCTATGCATTGGTGCTCCGCGCATCGACCGGCGACCAGATGGAATGTACGGATTTGCCACCTTCGCCTGCCACTGCGGCAGGTCGGCCAGCGCTTTCAGCGTCAGGGACAACGCCCAAACGACGAGCCGGGTGTCCCGGACGACCGCATCAGGCTGCGACCAGAACCGCCCGGATACGCGCGCGCAAGCGATCGTCAGCTTCGCCTTGCGCGCGTTCGAGCCACCGGATGCCCTCGGCCCGGCGCCCCTGCCACAACAAGCCGACGCCGTGGTTGAACTGGGCGCGGAAATAGCCGGCTTCGGCCGACCGACTATACCATAGCGCGGCGGCGACAGTATCCTGCGCCGTGCCCCAGCCTTCCTCCAGACAGCGGGCCAGCAGGTTCATCGCGCGGGCGTGGCCCTGCCGGGCTGAGCGGGCGTAAAGGGCGGCGGCGGCGGCCTGATCCTGATCTACGCCGCGACCATCGAATTGCATATTGGCATAATTATATTCGCCCCACGGATCGCCGGCATCCGCCGATTTTGCATACCAGCGCGCCGCCTCCGCCAGATCGACTTCGCAGCCCCAGCCGAGCTCAAAGCCGCGCCCGGCCATGTTCTGCGCCGCCGCATCGCCGGCTCGTGCTGCCTTCATGAACCAGCGGAGCGCGGCGCCCTCGTCCCTGGCAACACCGGTGCCACCCAGCAGCATCCGCCCCAGACGCAGCTGCGCCTCGGGCATGCCGCAGGCCGCTGCCGCCTCGACCCACGATGCCGCTTCGCACGGATCGCCGCCCAGCGCGGCGCTCAGCTCGCCGCTGGTCATGGACCGCAGACGCGCCATCCGCCATACCTGAGCTTCGGCGCGATCCGCTCGTGCGATGGCGTGCCTGACGCCCGGCGTCACAGCTCGCCCCATTCGCGCAAAAGATTGTGATAGAGCCCGGTCAGCCGGATTATCGCCGGATTATCGCCATCATCAGCGCTCAGCGCCTGCACCGACTGGTCGAGTTCATATAGCATTTCGCGGTGATCGCGCGATTTCACGATGCTCTGGACCCAGAAGAAGGCGGCGATGCGGCTACCCCGCGTCACCTCCGCAACCCGGTGCAGGCTGCGTGCGGGATACAGCACCATGTCGCCTGCCGCCGGCTTCACCGCATGGCTGCCATAGGTGTCCTCGACCAACAATTCGCCGCCATCATACGTGTCGGGCTCGGACAGGAACAGCGTCGCGGACAGGTCGGTGCGCAGCCGCTGTCCGGTTGCGGGCACCTGCCGGATGGCATTGTCGATATGCGTACCAAAGCGCATGCCTGGATCGTAGCGATTGAACAGCGGCGGAAATACATGCGCCGGCAGCGCGGCGCTCATAAAGGCGGGCGATGCTTCCAGCGCGCGCAGCACGATAAGGCCCAGCTCGCGCCCTTCCGCGCTGTCCGGCCCGATCTGGAGGTTGGTCTTGACCCGGCCGGACTGAGGCCCGGCGGTCACCCGCCCATCTGCCCACGCAGCCTGCGCCAGCCGGTCCTGCAACATCGCAGTCTCGTCCGGGCCAAGGATCGCGGGCAGGTGAACCAGCATCAGAACTTTACCGCAGCGGTAAACAGCGCGGTGCGACCGGGCGACGGGATGATGTGGTTCTCCGTCGCGCTGGCGTAATAGCTGTTCACCCAGGCCAGCTTGTCGAACACATTGTTGACATTGGCGCGCAGCGTCAGATGCGAATTGACCGTATAGGCCGCCATCGCGTCGACCATGATATAGCTTGGCAGCACCGCACTCTGCGCAAAATCGGCGTAGCGCTTGCCCAGGTAATTGGCGCCCAGGCCCAACTCGAAATGGTCCGAGAACTCATATTCGGTCCATAGATTGGCGGCGTTGCGGGCAGTGTTGGCCAGTTGCTTGCCCACCGTCGCGGCGTTGCTGGAGGCCAGCGTCTTGCCGTTGAGATAGGTGTAGCCGGCGGTGATCTCCCATTTGCGGGTCAGATGCCCGGTGATGCCAAGCTCCACCCCGTCGACGCGTTGATTGCCCGCCAGCACGATTTGAGTCGGGTGATCGGGGTCGGTGATCTGGGCATTGTCGATCTGGGTGCGGAATATCGCCGCCGTCGTCACCAGCCTGCCGCCCATCCAGTCGAATTTGGCGCCGAGCTCGACGATCCGGGCGATGACCGGCGCCAGATTGGCGGTTTTCGAACTGAGCGACAAAGCCTCGGCCGAGGGATCGAACGAGGTGCCATAGGAAAAGTAGAATCGCTGATGCGCGGTTGGCTTGAACACGATGGAGGCGCGCGGGCTCCACACGTGATCGACATGATCGAGCGGCGCCAGCGATGCAGCGGAGACCCCGGCGATCAGCGCCGATGGCCGGTAATGCGCGGCAAAACGGTCGTACCGCACCCCGCCGATGACATCCAGCCTGTCGCCGAAAGACACCGTGTCGATGACATAGGCGGCGGCGGAATAGGCAGTGGTGACGGCGCGGGTCCGGCCCGGTTCCGTGGGCGCGATCTCAAAAGGGTTGGGGCTGAGCAGCAGGGTTGCCGGGGTCTCATTGGCAGTGCCGAACGGATTGACGTAGCGCACAGTGTCGTCGTGCTCGCGCCCGAATTCGGTTCCCGCCACCACAGTGTGCGAAATCGGCCCGGTGGCGAAAGTGGCGGTGAAGTCGGTCTGATTGATCAGATTGGTGCGATGCCCGCTGCTCGACGGCGAATCGCGCCCGACCAGCACCGAAGCCAGCGGTGTGGCTGCGGCGGGTGCACCCGGGCTGCCCCGATAGGCGAAATTGGGGCCATTGAAGATGTCGGAGAATACATAATCGGCGTAGCGCAGCGTGTCGGAGATCGACACCGCATCGCTGAACTGATGGCGGAAACGTGCGGTGGCAACATTGTCGTTCGCGATAAACCTGTCGGACGCGAGGCCATAGTCGAGGTTGCGCGCGACCTGGGCCGGCTCTCCATTGATGACTGGAATGCCGACATCGGGAATGTCATTTTCCTCCTGGTGGAGATATTCAACCGTCAGTGTATCGCGCCCGCCGATACCCACCGCCAGCGATGGCGCGATGCCCCAGCGGCTGTTGCGGACCAGATCGCGCTGCGCCACCTCGCTGTGTTCGCCCATAGCGTTGATGCGGATCGCGGCACTTATGCCGATCGGCATGTCGACATCCGCCGTGGCGCGGATGTCATTGTTGGTCCCGTCTACCAGCGTTGCCGCCCACAGTGGGGCCAGCGTCGGTGCCTTGGACACCTGATTGATCGCGCCCCCGGTCGACCCGCGCCCGAACAGGATCGCAGACGGACCCTTCAGCACTTCGAGCGTTTCCAGATTGAAGCTGTCGCGCGTGTAAACCGCCGCATCGCGGATACCGTCGAGGTAGATGTCATTATAGGCCGGAAAGCCGCGCAGATTGACGGTGTCGCCGCGCGCCGCGCCTTCGCCGGCATTGAGAGTGATGCCCGGCACGTTTTTCAGCGCATCCGCCAGGCGGCTGGTGGCCTGATGTTCGAGCAATTGGCGGGTGACGATGCTGATGCTCTGCGGGGCATTGGCGGCGTTTTCGGAGAGCTTGTCGCGGGTGACCGAGCGTACTCCGGTAACGGTGATCTGGTTGTCATCGCCATCGCCGTCCTTCGCTGCGCCAGTTCCGGTTTGCGCAATCGCCAGCGAGGGCGTCATGGCGCCGCCGATAAGCGCACCCGTAATCAGAAGCTTCACACCGCTCATAAACTTGTTTCCGTCCCTACGTAGCCGATCAACCGGTATGGCGGACGCGCTGCGACATCAGCCATGATATGCTAATGCGAGTAATTCGCAATAATGTCCAGCCATGAACGGGACGAGTGTTGATAAATTTGCCTGTTGGAGTGCGTGATCGGGGCGTGTGCGAGGGTCAACGATAATTGATGCATCGGCCCCGAGTTTTGTCGTAACCTTTATTAAATACGCTATATCAGTAGTTTACGCCACTCGCACACGGTGCCATGACCCGCCCGATATCCGTATTGCGAGGCGTTATCACTTCATTGCCGCATGCCCATTCCTTGCGTTGGCGGCCGCGATTCCCTCAACGGGAACGGGTTCCAGCAAAATCCGTCGATCGGGGAAACGCAGGTCCACACCATCGGGCGGCAATTCGCTATGATTGCGCGCAGGGACCTGCAAAATTATATCGCGCTCGGCTCGGAACCCGACATCGCAAGCTGACAGAGTCCGCGACGGGCGGCACAACGAGGCACTGGGGGCTTCGGGCGTAAGCCGAAGCCCCAGACGCCAGCCCCGATCAGACGATCTCGCCAATCTCCATGCCGACCGGATAGGTTTCCCCGTCGGCGACCTTCTGGATCAGCGTGCCGCTGGCCGGGGCCTCGATTTCGCGCGCGGTCTTGTCGGTTTCCAGCGTGTAGATCACATCGCCTTCCTTCACCGCAGTGCCGCTTTCCACCATCCATTCGGCGAGCGTGCCCTCGCTCATCGACATTTCGAGCTTGGGAATGGTCAGAATCGTCGACATGTTAGGCTCCCTTCACGATGGCGCGGGCGCGGGCGATGATTGCCCCGGCGTTGGGCACCTGGCTGGTTTCGATGGCGTGGGAATAGGCCATCGGGGCGTAATCGGCGCCAAGCCGGCTGGCGGGGGCCTTCAGGCTACCCCACAGCTGCTCGTTGATGGTTGAGCAGATTTCGGCGCCCAGCCCGCAGAATTCAACAGCCGCATGCACCACCAGCGCGCGGCCAGTCTTGGTGACGGAGGCCAGCACGCGCGCGTAATCGATAGGCACCAGGCTGCGCAGGTCGATCACCTCGGCGCTGATACCCTCCTTGGCCAACTCCTCGGCGGCGCCCAGGCAGTTGAGCATTTCCCAGCCATAGCTGATCAGCGTGATGTCTGACCCCTCGCGCTTGAGCTTGGCCACGCCCAGCGGAATGCGGTAATCGCCCAGCGGCACCTCTTGCTTCTGGGTGAACAACAGCATCATCGATTCCAGTACCACCACCGGATCGGGATCGTCGATCGCGGACAGCAGCATGCCCTTGGCCTCCAGCGGGGTCGACGGGTACAGCACTTTCAGCCCTGGCGTATGGGTCAGCCATGCCTCCAGGCTTTGCGAATGCTGCGCGCCGAAGCCGCCCATCCCGCCGCCCAGCTGCACCCGCACCACCATCGGCGCATGCGTGGCAGCGCCCGACATATAGCGCTGCTTGGCGGCGTGATTGGCCAGCTGATCGAGGCATACGCCCAAGAAGTCGACGAACATGATCTCGGCAATCGGGCTCATTCCCGCGATCGAGGCCCCGATCGCCGCGCCGATGATCGCGGTTTCGCTGATCGGTGTGGGGCGGACGCGCCGGTTGCCGTGCTTCTTTTGCAGGCCCTTGTTGGTGCCGAACACCCCGCCATGCGGATCGCCGACATCCTCGCCCAGCAGGAACACCTCGGGGTTGGCGTCCATCGCGACGGCCTGGGCGTCACGCACCGCCTCGACGAAGGACATCATCTTGGTCTCGCCCGCGAACGCGCCCTCGGCCTCGCGCAGCGGGAAATGCCCGCGCTGGGGCACGCTTGCCACGTCGGCAAACACGTCGGTGATGGTCTCGCTGGCTGGGGTTACCGGGCTGGCCATGGCACGGGTGACGGCGTCATCGACCTCGGCCTTGGCGGCGGCTTCGAGCGCGGTCAGCTCATCCTCGGTGCAGATGCCGGCATCGATCAGCAGCGCGCGGGTCTTTTCGACCGGAGCGCGCTCCTTCGCGGCGGCGAGCACCGCTTTGGCGGCGTTGTAATTATCGCCCACACCGGCATGCGGGCCCATGCGGTAGGTATGCGCCTCGACAAACACCGGGCCCTTGCCGGCGCGGACATAGGCGATCACGTCCTGCATCCCGGCGTAGAATGCGGCGGGATCATTGCCGTCGAGCTGGACCCCGCGAAAGCCCAGAGCCTCGGCGCGGCCGTAGAAATTGGGGCTGGCGGTATAGGCCGGGATCTCGGTATATTCGCCCCACTGGTTGTTCTGGCACATAAAGATCACCGGCAATTGCCACGCACCGGCCAGGTTCATCGCCTCATGCATCGCCCCGATCGAGGTCGCGCCGTCGCCAAAATTGACGATGGTGACCCGGTCCTCGCCGCGCTCCTTGGCGCTGATCGCGAGGCCATTGGCGATGGGGGCGCCGGCACCGACAATCGCGGTGGTGACCATCGAGCCCGATGACGGGTCGGAGATATGGGGGCTGCCGCCCTTGCCCTTGTTGACCCCGCCCTCGCGGCCCAAAGCCTCGGCGAACATGCCGTACAGGTCCACGCCCTTGGCGACCTGATCGTGGATGCCGCGATAGGTAGTGACCATGTAATCGCGCGCAGTGATGAGCTGGGCGATCGTGGCAGGGATGCATTCCTGGCCGGTCATCGGCCAATAGGTGAATAGGAACTTGCCCGAGGACAGCCCCGCCTGGATCGCCTTATCCACCGCGCGGATGCGCGCCATCTGGCCATAGATCGCCTTGAGGACCGTGGGCTCGATACCCAGATTGCCCCGTTGCTCTACAATACCCTGCGTCATGCCCACAATCTCCCAGCATCGGGCGGTGACCGACACATGCGAGGCGCCCTGCCAATGACCAACCGATGCCGATTGCGCTACATGACCGCCCCGGCCAAGTCATCCGCCTTATGGGCGCACAGGCCCCGGTTTGGCCGCTGCGCCGCACAAGTCGCCACGGCGATGGAAGACGTCGGTGAATGCCATGACCCTTCTGGCGGCGGGCTGCGCCGTTACCAGGGTAGCTGAACCGGGATATTGTCCCGATTTTCAGCGATATACAGCGATGGCAGCAGGCGCGACAGAAAGGTAAATTCATCGTAGCAATGCTGGAGCAGGCCCGGGCCGATGCCGTCGGGGAACAGCTCAACCAGGGCCGGGCGCGGCACGCCGACGCCGGGCAGGTCGTGCCCCAAAAAGAAATGCGAACGCAGCACCATGCCCCATGGCGTGTCGCGCGCGATATGCACCATGCGCGAGCCGATGATCGCGCCATCGGGGCGGCGGCGGGGCTCGAACCCGCCGCCGCCATGGCCGCAGATCACCGCAGACACCGCCCCTGTGGCCCGCGCGGCGGTGAGCGACGCGGCACCGAACATTTCCTCCGGGTCGCGGAACTGGATCGACAGGCGCTCGGCCGGCATTGCGGTGAACCGTTCCTCGACCTGATGGATCGCGCCGATAACACCACCATGCGGGCTTTCTTCGAGCCAGCTCGACGCCACATGATCGACCGGATGCCACCAGCGATACCACTGGGTCAGTGGCCGCGAGGCGAACCACCAATCGAACATCGCGCCGCTGCATCCATGCATGTCGGTGCGGATCGCGACGTGCATAACCCCGTTTTCCAGCCGCTCATAGCCGAGTTCCAGCGGCATTGGCGCCGGGTTCAGCAGGCGATCGAGCTCTTCAAATTGCATCTTGCATCCTCGCGTTGATGTGTTGCGAATTTATCGCATGCCCTGCCTAGATAACCGCATAGCAATTTTAATCTACCGTATTGTGGTTTACATAAGCAAGAAAGCGGGATACCCAATGCCTCGACCTGCGACGCATTTCATGCGGTCCAAACAGGCAGGTGGGAGATTGGATGATGATACGGTTTACTTCGACGGTCGGTCTGTACGCGATGATGATCGGCGCCGCCCTGGCTCAGCCCGCCTTCGCCCAAACTGCCTCCAACCAGACTGCCTCCAACCAGGCTGGCGCAGCGCCTGATGCCAAGCCGGCGGATGGCGTGGCGGATATTGTCGTCACCGCGCAGCGCCGGACCGAAAGCTCGCAAAAGGCGGCTATCGCCATCGATGTCATCACCAATGCCGCGCTGAAGAACGCCGGCATCGTCACCGCCGACACGCTGAACGCCGCCGCCCCCGCGCTGATCGTCACGCGGGCGGGTGGCGCAAACACCAGCTTTTATGTGCGCGGCGTCGGCAATTTCACCAGCAACGCCTATGCCGACCCGTCGATCGCGTTCAATCTGGACGGGGTCTATCTGGGCCGCCCGACCTCGACTACCGGCGCGTTCTACGATCTGGACCGGGTCGAAGTGCTGAAAGGGCCGCAGGGCACGCTCTATGGCCGCAATGCCACCGGCGGCGCGATCAACGTCATCCCCACCAAGCCCAAGCTGGGGGTCAACGGCGGCTATGCCAACATCGGGTATGGCAGTTTCAACACCGTGGACGGCGAAGCCGCGCTCAATCTTGCGGTCGGCGCCGACACCGCGCTGCGCTTTTCGGGCAAGGTCATCAACGGCAACGGGTACAATGACGACGGCACCAATGACGAGGTCGGCCAGGCGTTTCGCGCCCAAGTGCTGCACCGCTTTAGCGACGATCTGACCATCCGCGTCGCCGGGGATTATTCGCATAATGGCGGCATGGGGCCGGGCGCCTCGTTCAATGGGGTCTACAGCTATGCCCCCGGCGCACCGGCGGCGGCGCAGGCGATCCCCGCCTATGTCTATGCCAATGCGCCGTCCGGGCTGGGGCCTTACAGCGGGCTGCTGACGCCTGCCGCCAAGGCCTATTTTTCGACATTTGTGATCGGTGGTCCGTTCATCAACCCGGCCCCGATCCTGTCGCCCTATCTCAACAACACCTATTGGGGGGTCAATGCCGAGGTCACGGCCAATACCGGCATCGGCACAGTCACCTTCATCCCCGCCTATCGCGACGCCAAAATCGACAACCGATTCAACGGCCCCGCCTTCGAGGCCGGCATCGTCGCCGAGCATGACAAGCAGCTCAGCGGCGAGCTGCGGCTGGACGGCAAATCGGTGGGCCCGGTCGACTGGCTGGTCGGCATCTTCGCCTTCTCCGAGAAGATCAATGTGCCGCATTACACCTTCTCGCAATATGTGGTGAATGTGTATCAGGCGCTGACCACTGGCACCGATTCCTATGCCGGATTTGGCCGGGTGGTGTGGCATGCCACCGACAGTTTGCGGCTGACCGGCGGCGGGCGGTACAGCGTCGATACCAAGCATTTCAATGGCGTGGGCGATACGCTGATCGAGATTTGCACCGCGCCCGGCGCATTTGGCCCTGGCACCGGCTGCTTTGGCGGACCCTCGGTGCCGGCGGTGGCCAATCTGGCGGCGTTCAATACGCTTGGCCTGACCGGTCCGTCCTTTCCGGGCGGGCCCGGCGTGGTCATTCCCGATGGGCCGCCGGTGTCATTCGGCACGCATGGCAATCTGCTGCTGGATCAGCGTCTTGTGGTGAATTCGCAGAGTACCTTCCGCCGGTTCACATACCGGCTGGGCGCTGAATTCGATGTCGCCCCGCATTCGTTGCTCTACGCCACCTATGAGACCGGCTATCACAGCGGCGGCTTCTCATTCTCGGCAAGCCATCCGACCTTTGCGCCCGAATATATCACCGCGATGACGCTGGGATCGAAGAACCGCTTCCTCGACAACCGGCTCCAACTGAATGTTGAGGCATTCCGCTGGAAATACACCAACCAGCAGGTTTCGCATTTCGGATTCGAGGCAGACGGCACGACCAATTTGTTTACCGAGAACATCGGTGCCTCGACCATTCAGGGCGTCGATGTCGATGTGCAACTGCGCCCGATGCCTAACACCGTGCTGACTGGATCGGTGCAGGTGCTGGACAACAAATACGACAATTTCAGCTTCATCCTGCCTGCCGGGGGCACCAATCTGCCGCCGGTGGTCGGTTGCCCCTATGTCACCGCGGCCACTACTTATACGGTCAATTGCACCGGGCAGTCCGGGTACAATTCGCCCAAGCTGTCGCTGAATGGCGGGATCGAGCAGACCTTCCCGATGGCCGATTACCGCCTGGTGGTGAACCTTGACGCCCGCTATCGTTCCAATGCGATCGACGGTTTTGAGCGGCTGGCCCAGCAGAACACGGGCGCACACACCGTGGTCGATTTCGGCGCCCGGCTAATCGCGCCGGGTGATCGCTGGACAATCTCGGCCTATGCGCACAATCTGTTCAACGTGGCGGTGCCGGTCGCGACGCAATATAGCGGCTCGACCGGCGGTGATGTATCGACCATCTACGCCGCGCCGCGCAATTATGGTGTGCGCGCCGGCGTGAAGTTCTGATGCTGACGCTGTACGGCCACCCCTTCTCGCGCGCGCATCGGGTAATGTGGATGCTGGGCGAGCTGGGGTTGCCGTACACCCATGTGCCCACCGGCTTTCAGGATGGCGGCACGCGCACCGCCGAATTCCTGAAGATCAACCCCAATGGCCGGGTGCCAGTGCTCGTCGATGACGGGGAGGCGATATTCGAATCACTGGCGATCAATCTGTATCTTGCCCGCAAATATGGCGCGTCGGCGGCGCTGATGGATGAAGCCCTGGCAGTGCAGTGGAGCCTATGGGGCGCCACCGAAATCGAGAAGGCGCTGTTGTTTGCAGCTGCCAACCTGCTGCTGTTCCCCCCGGAAGGCCGCAGCGCCGCGCATCTGACGCTGGCCCTGCGCAAGCTGGACCGGCCGTTTCGGGTGCTGGACGCGCATCTGGCCGCGCGCGCGTACCTGCTGGGAGAGCATTTTTCGGTGGCTGATTGCAACCTTGCCGGGATGATGACGCTGATTCCGATTGCCGGGGTGCCGGTGGATGATTACCCGCATCTGACGGCGTGGCTGGGCCGCTGTCTGGAGCGACCTGCTGCCGCCGATTGGAAGCCAATCCGATTTACCGTACCGTGCCCGCCGACGCCCGATGGCCTGCTGGCGATGTTTTTGTGAGGGGGAACGCATGCTGACCAAGCAGCAAAATGGTCTGTTACTGTTGGCGCGGGTGCTGATGGCGTCCTTGTTCCTGTGGTCGGGGGCGGAGAAGATTTTTGACTTCCGCCATGCGATCGGCTTTGCCGCGCATATGGGGATGCCGTTGGCAGGCCCGCTGATGCCGCTGGCGATCCTGCTGGAGCTGGGCTGCGGGCTGATGATCCTGGCGGGGTGGAACGCGCGCATCGGCGCTGCGGTGCTGGCGCTGTGGATGCTGGTGCTGGGGCCGTGGTTCCATCAATTCTGGCACGCGCCGCCGGCATTGTGGCAGATGATGATCGATGATTTCTTCCACCATTTCGTGATGGTCGGCGGCATGCTGTATATCGTGGTGTTCGGCCCCGGCGATTATGCGATCAAAGCTGCCTAGAGCGGGCCTGATCTGAGCCGATCGGATCAGCCGCTCCAGGTTGCCACTCTACCGCATCTTTTCCGAGTTTCGCGCTGTTCGAAAATCGACCTAGAGCGTGATGACGTTTTGTTGAAACGTTATCACGCTCTTAGCCTTAGTTGCCGCGTGATTTGCCGCTCTAGTGGTTCGTTTCCGACATTTGCATCCCTTTCGGCTAGGGCAGAGGCAAATGTCGGAAAACATAAGAACCACTAGGCGCAGCCTTCGACCCAGATGCCGTGGAATCCCTCGTGCACGCGCGCGGGGAATTTGATCACCGCTACCGGCCCCGCGCCCAGATTGCGCGCGTCCAGGATGACGCAATCGGTGCGGTTTTCGGCGCGACGCCCGACCATCGTGATCAGCCAGCCGTCACCCTCCTCGGCATCGGCGCTGCGCGGCACGAAAATCGGCTCCTCCGGCGATGAATCCGGCCCGGCGTAATAGTAATCGAGCGCGCCTGTCTGTGCGTCGAAATGACCGAGGCAGGTGAACGGCGGTCCCTTGGGGCCTATCGCCAGCATCGGCCCCAAAGCGGTATTGCTGGTGCCGAACCAGAAATGCCGGGTGCGCAATGTGGCAAAGCGCGGGTCGATCATCGGCATCTCGCCAATGTGATCGAAAATCCGCTCCGACACGAAGCCGTCCGCGTTGCTGGCCATGTCCAGCGTCCAGCGATAGGCGAAGGGCGGTGCCTCGCGCGCGGCCGGATTGTTGATGTCAGGGAATTGCGAGAGCCAGCCGGTCTGTGTGATAAAATGTTCGAGGTGGAGCAGGCTGCCCTCCTCCCACGCATTGAACGTATGCGTCTCCATCACGGCCTTGGGCGCCGTGAACCAGCGGACATGCGCGGCGCCGCCGACCCGGCGCGGCACAACCCCGACCATCGTCGGCCTGGTATCATCCCAATGGAAAAATGCCTCACCCGCCTGCACCCGCGCCCAGTCGCAGATCATCGGGCAGATCGTGAAGATCACGTAATGCTCGGACAACAGGCAATCATGCACCATCGAGGGATAGGGCGCCTCAAAGCTCTCGCTGCGGGTCAGCGTGCCGTCGGGTGCGATATAGAACAGCGTAATGATATTATCGGCGACGGTGCGCGTGAAATAGCCGAAAGCCACCAGCTCGCCGGTGCGCGGATCGCGCTTGGGATGCGCGGTGAACGTGTCGGAGCGCAGTTCACCGCCGAAATCATACGTACCGATGGTGGCCAGGGTCGCGGGATCGATCTCCACCGGTCGCGCCGCCTCTTTCAGCGCGAACAGCCGCCCGCCGTGCCACAGCATAGCGGTGTTGGCAGTGTTGCGATCGCGCCCCGCCACGCTGGCATCATCGGTGAACATGTTGCGGTATTTGCCGAAAAGCGCTTTGCCCGCCGCACGCTCCAGCTGCAACTTTTCCGTTTCCACATAGCGGGTGGTCAACCGCGCCCGGCCATCCGCGATGCTGACCTTATGGATCATGCCATCGCCGTTGAGGAAAAGGTCGTCGGCGAATAGCGGCGCATGCGCATGGTCGGCGCTGTTGCGGATATAGGCGCCGTTCAGACCCGCCGGGATAGTGCCGATCACCTCCAGATCATGGACGTTGCCCTCGATCCGCACCGGCGCTGCATAGCCGCGAAACACCGGCGTATCGGGAAAATGCATGGCCATGCTCCTAAAGCTCGGTGATGTGTTCGGGGAAGGCATGCAACCGTTCGCAGCCGATGGGCGTGATCAGGTAATTGTCGCAAAGCCAGTGCAACCCGTTCGGGCTGTCATAGGTCGGGTGGCACGAGATCACCATATTGGCGGCCAGCAGCATCGGCTCATCAAACCGCACCAGCGGGCGCTCCACCATGTCCAGCCCCATCGAGTGGCAATGCAGCCGGTCCTCGGGCGGGCGGCCATTGGCGTCCATAAATCCGTTGTAACCCTGCCAGATCGAGGCACAATCGGCGCCGGGCTTCAGGCGGTCGAGCATGAATTGCCGCGCCTCGCGCACAAAGCCCAGGTGCTCCTGCTGCGCCGCCGAGGCCTTGCCCATCACCGCGCTGCGACCCAGCTCGCAATAATAGCCGCCGGCGCCCGCACTTTCGATCAGCACCGCGATCTCGTCGCCGCGCTCGATCACGCGGTTCTGGAAGTGGCGGTTGGCAAAGAAGCTGCCCTTGCCGGCCGGGTACGACGCGCACATATACAGGCCTTGCTCGGAACCATGCGCCAGGCACACCGCCTCCGCGGCGGCGGAGATGTCGCGGTCACGCTTGCCGGGGGCGAAAGCGGCGAAGGCGGCCTGCATGGCTTCATCCTGCATCTGTGCGGTTTGCCGCAGATAGCCGATTTCCTCGTCGGATTTGATCGCCTTGATCCGGTCGATCATGTCAGAGACATCGACAAAGCGCGCGTCGGGCAAAGCCTCCTTCAGTGCCGTGATCAGCGCATAGGGCAGCGTCGACAGGCCGACCATGCCGATGGTGCCGCGCGCATAAGGCGCCAAGGCCGAGGCGGTGAGGCCGGCCTCATAGGCGGCGGAATAACCGGCGGTGCAATAGGTCGGGCAGGTCATCACCCGCGCGACGCCGCGCCACATGCCGTCGCCTTGCGGGGACACCGCGACATCATGGCCAAAGCCGCCCTGCCCGATCAGGATCATGCCGCTGTCAGCCGGGAACACCACGCTTTGGAAATAGCCGTTGGTGGCGGGCAAGTCGCTCAGCCATTTGACATAGCCGCCCATGAAATCATTGTTGGCTTGCGCCAGCAGCACGTCCACCCCGGCGGCTTCCATCGCAGTGCGGACAGCGGCCCAGCGGCGTTGCAGCTCGGCATCGGACACAGGCGCGTTCAGGCGGGGGCTCAAGGCGGTCATATCATTGCACCCGGTTGATCAGCGCCGGCACCCCGCCGGCCACATAGTTGCGAAGGTTCGCGGCGATAATCGCAAAGGCATCATCGGCATAGCCCGTGTGAAAACCGGCGGAATGGGGGCTTATCATCACATTATCGAGGGCCCAGAACGGATGGTCGGCATCCAGCGGCTCGGTCACGAACACATCGAGTGCAGCGCCAGCAATCCGCCCGGTGGTCAGCGCCTCCAGCAGCGCAGCCTCATCGACCACGCCGCCCCGCGCCAGGTTGACCAGCACCGCATGGGGCCGCATAGCCGCCAGCACTGGGGCATTGACGATATGCCGCGTCTCGGCGGTCAGCGGGGTCAGCAGCACCAGATAATCGAGCTGGGCGACCGCGGCGATCAGGTCGCTGCGCGCATAGACGCGGTCGAAGCCGGGCACAGCACGCGCGGTGCCGCTGATCCCGACGATGCGCATACCCAACGCGGCACAGCGCGGTGCCAAAGCGGATGCGATGGCCCCCAGGCCAAAGATGCCGACGGTCTTGCCATGCAGCAAATTGGCCGGATATTTGTCCCAGCGGCGCGCCTGCTGCGCCGCAAACGCGCGCGGCATCCCCCGCGAAAAGCCCAGCATCGCAGCCAGCGCCGCCTCGGAGAGTTGCGCCCCGTGGATGCCATGGACGTTGCACACCGCCACATCGGGGCCCAGCGCGGGGTGGTCCGTCAGATTATCGGTGCCGGTGCCGATCGACTGGACATAGCGCAAGCGGGGCGCGGCCGCGAAAGCCGCAGCGGCATCGGCGTCCAGATGCGGCCCGATGGTGATCAGCACCTCTGCCTCGGCCAGCGCCGGCGCCGCCTCCGCCAGATTGCGCGCCGTAGTCACCGTTACCCCGTCCAAAGCCGCCAGCCGTTCCATCCGGAACTGGCTCAGCTCGGGCTCATGCAGCCAAGCCAGCACCTGAATCATGCCCCGGTATCCGCGATCAGCCCCACCGCCGCGATTCCCGCCAGCGCCGCCGCCTCGTCATTGTCGGCGCTGTCGCCGCTGACCCCCACCGCACCGATGATGTCGCCGCCGGCGTCGCGGATCAGCACCCCGCCCGGCACCGGCACCAACCCGGCGGTGATCTGGTTGAACGCGGCATACAGCGCGGGCATTCCCTGCGCCCGTGCTGCCAGCGCGCGCCCGCCGACGCCCATGCCGATACAGCCGCGCCCCTTGGCAAGCGCGATGTCGAGCCGGTAAGTTCCGGCACGCTCATGTCGCTGCACCGCCAGCAGATGGCCGCCGGCATCCAGCACCGCGACGCATAGCGGGTCAGAGCCCTTCGCCTCACCCAGCGCCATGGCGGCGCCCGCGATACGGTTGGCGGCAGCCAGGCTCAACACGCGGATTTCGGCAGTAAGCATGGGGTCCGGTCCGGTATGACTGCGCGATTGCATTATTCATGTGCCTGTATCGTGATATTTTCAAACCGCAATACGGTTATTTTATTAATCTGGCAAGTCACCTGTCGGGCGCGCGGCAACCAGGGACCAGCTTGAAAATATCCTCGCGTGCGGTCAGCAGGCATTCCTCGACATAGTCGCGGTTCTGCGCAAATCGCCCCGCCGGCATCGGCACCGACAACGCGAAACTGCGGCCCAGCGGGTCGACGAAGCTGGTGCCGATGGCGCACATGCCCTCGCTGTGCTCCTCCATGTCGTACAGCACCTGGGTGTCGGCAAAACTGGCAATCTGCGCTTCCAGCTCCGCGACATCGGTGATCGTGGCCTGGGTAAAGCGCTTCAGCTCGGCGCCCAGCACGCTGCGCCGCCGCGCCGGGTCGAGACAGGCGAGTAGCGCCTTGCCCTTGGCGGTGCTGTGCAGTGGGTGGGTCTCACCGCTGGCCGACATCGCGATCAGATTGGCGGTGCCCAGCACCTGATCGACGAACATCGCGGCGCGCCCCTGCAGGATCGACAGATTGACCGTCTCGCCGCATTCGCGCGCCAGCCGCTGCATGATCGGACGCACCAGCCGGTCGATCTCGATATTCGCCGCAGAGGCCAGCCGCGCCAGCGCCGGCCCCAGCATCACCCCCGCGCGCGGCCCGGCGGTGATCAGCAATTGCTCATCGCTGAGCGCGCTGCATATCCGCTGCACCGTCGAACGCGCTAGGCCAACCCGGGCCGACAATTCGCCCAGATTTAGGCCATCAGGCTCATTCTCCAACGCGCGCAGAATCTGCGCGGCGCGGGCGATGACCTGAATTCCCTGTCTGTCTTTATCCGGCATCGATCGTTGTCCCAGAAATATGCGGCGCGCGGCCCGCCGCCGCACATACCGCTGCAAACCCCAGCGCCGCCACGCCCGCAAAACCGGCAAACACCAGCATAGCGCCCGGCAGGCCGCCAGCAAATCCGCCAATATAAGTCACGACAATCGGCATCAGGAACTGGCCCAGCGAGAATGTCCCCTGCCATAGGCCAATTCCGCGCCCGCGATACTGGGCCGGCAATTGCCGCGTGGTCCAGGTCAGCAGCGTCGGCATCAGCAGCCCCGCCCCGATCTGGTTGCACAGGGCCGCGCCGATCAGCCAGCCCAGCGACGGCGCCCCGCGCATGCCTGCAAAACCGATGGCCAGCACGGTAAACGCGGTGGCCAGCAGTCGCGCCGGCGCCAGCCGTGCCAGCTGGCCAAAGATCACCGTCCCTGCGCTGATCCCCAGCCCCACCACCGCCAGCCAAAAGCCGCTGCGCGCCGAGGGCAGCAGCCCGGCCCCGGCGAACATGATCGGTAACTGGATCAGCACGAAATAAAACAGCATCGAACCGAGCAGCGTCAGGGCGCATAATCCGCCCATCCGCGCCCATGGAAACCCGGCCAGGTCCGCCGCCGCCTGCCGCGCGGCGCGGGGTGGCTCCCAGGTGAAACACGCCACCGCCGCCAGCATCACCAGCGCACTGGCATAGACCGCAAACGGCCCACGCCAGCCAAATTGCGCCAGCGCGCCGCCCACCCAGATCAGCACCGTCGCGAATATCGAGGCGACGCCGATCTGATACCCGAGCCAGCGGTCGCGCGCCGCCCCGGTGAAGAAATCGCCGACCAGAGCCGTGCTGATAGTCAAAACCACCGCCTCGACACAGCCGAGCGCCACCCGGCTGGCAAAGATCGCCCAATAGGCATCAAGCGCCAGCGGCAGCATGCCAACCGCTGCATAAATCGCCATCGCCGCCATTAGCACGCGCCGCCGATCCCAGCGATCCGCGATCCACCCCGCGATTGGCGAAGCGACCACCAGACACGCGGCCGGGATCGTCAGCAGCATCGGCACGCGGTACTCCGCCCCCGGCAGCGCATGAAAATGTGCCATCAGCAGCGGCAGCACCGGCACCAGCACGACAATCGCCATGATCGACAGCCCCGCCGGCAACAGCAGGGTGATGCCCTGCACCGCGCCCGCCTCACGCATGGGACCGGGCGAGCTCAATCTTGCGATCCGGCGATATTGACCATGGTTTCGGCGAAGTAGGACTGTGCGCGCCCCGGCTCTAGCAGATCGCTCTCCATGCCGCGCACCGCGGCGATCAGCGCCGGATCGGCGTTCAGGCGCGCCCAGTCGCCGACGTGGCCCAGCGCGAATTCATCAATCACATCGAAATACCTGCCCTCGGGATCATCGGGGATCTCGCCTTCGGGCAGCGTATGGTTCTGGACATAGCGCTGGATCGCGGCGGCGGGCGCGGTGCTGGCGGCAAAGGCGGCGGTCATCCGCTCCAGCCACGCCGTCTGAAATTCTGCACGCGACAGGTTAGCCTTGCGCCGGCGGGTGTAGAACAGCTTGAACGCACCGCGCGGACCGGGGATCACCTCATGCTCGGTGGTGAAGTGGAACAGCGCGCGCGAATTGTCGGCCATGACCTCCTCATCGGGGCGGATGACCGCCATATAGCGCGGATGTTTCTGATTATCGCGATGCGCCTGCATGCTGTCGAACCAGGCCTGGGTGAAGATGTCGAAAAAGCCCGCGTGCGGATGGCCGAACACCCGATCCTCGACGCCGAAGATCGGGAAATTGTAGTGGTAACGCCGGATGCCCGCCGCCACCTCCGCTATGCTTTTGACCAGCGGGCCATGCGTGCTCCACACGTATTCACGAAATCCGGCATGCGTGAAATTGGGGCGGCGCGGCGCCAGAATCATCATCTTGATCATCGGGCAACTCCGGGGGTGTGATTGAGCAGCGCCGCCAGCGCATCGGCTGCGGCATGGTCATGCGCAAAGGGCAGCAGCGCGGTGGCATAGCCGATGATGCGCAGGACCACCGCGCCGGCGGCGTCGAATACGTCAATGTCGGCGGGCGCACCGGGCGCGCTGCGGCCGGCGCGCGCGAACAGCGCGGTGCCGCTGCCAAGATCGGTGCCGGCATAACGTTCGATCCGGGCGATATGTCGGGGGATCATCATCGCGCCGTCCAGCGCCAGTTGCAGCAGGCCGGCGGTCTGCAAGCCAAGCTCGATGACGCGCGGCGCGGCGACGGTTGCGCGCGCGCCATCCCACGGCGGCAGGGCAAGCGCGCCGGTGGCGACCACGCTGTCACCGCTGCGCTGCGCCGAGGCGATGACGCGAAACGCCGGGCCGTGGAAGAAGCAGGCATAGATTTGCGCTGCCGAGACCGCCGCGCCTTGCGGCAACGCGCTGGCGGGCGTGACCTGCGGTTGCGGCGCGAAATGCGGGGCGACCACGCAGGTCGCTCGCAAATGGACCTGCGGCGCGCCATCGGGCGAACGGGTTGTGGCGCTATAGCGGCCATCTTCACAGGTAACGCTCAGGTCGATGCTGGCACCATCCGCAAAGATCAGCGGCGCGCCGACCGCAATGTCACGCATCCCGGTCAACACCTGACCCGCCGGCACAGCCACCTGTGCCACGCTCTCGATCTGGCCCACCGTGCCCAACAACGGCATCCCGCCCGGCCGGTGGTCGGCGAGATAGACGCTGTGTGGATCGTGCCGGATGATCGACGCCTCGGCGCATGAAGTGTTCACCCGGCGCGCTCGATCAGCTCGATAAGATTGCCGTCGGGATCCGCGACAAAGGCTACCGTGGTGCGGCCATCGGGCGCGACAAAGGGCGGCTTGATCACCGATGCGCCGCCGGCCACGACGCGGGCAAAGGCGGCGGGCACATCGGGTGCGGCGAAGGCCAGCTGAAACCAGCCATGGAACGCCGCGCCACCATTGGGGTCGGCCGGGCGAAAGCCGACCGAGCCGCGCTTCTCGAACAGCTCGATCCGCGCGCCCGCGCCATTGCGCAGCACTGCGCCGCGCATGTCGAATTGCGCCAGGGTGAAGCGGTCCTCCACCTCGCGAAAGCCGAACACATCACGGTAAAACGCCTCGGCCCGGTCCAGATCCGCCACAGACGTGCCCGCATGGTCGATCGGCATGTCGGTTGATGCATGCATGGCGCTACAACCGGGTCCGGTCGCGGCCCTTGAGCGCCAGGATGCGGCGTGCTTCGTCGGGTGTGGCGGGGCTGAGGCCCAGTTCGGCGAGGATGCGGACGATCTTGGCGACCTGCTCGGCATTGCTGACCGCCAGCTTGCCCGGCCCGATAAACAGGCTGTCCTCCAGCCCGACGCGCACATTGCCGCCCAGCATCGCCGCCTGCGTCACCACCGGCATCTGGTGCTTGCCCGCGCCCAGCACGGACCACACATAATCGCTGCCGAACAACCGGTCGGCGGTGCGGCGCATGAAGGTCACATTGTCGAGATCGCCGCCGATACCACCCAGAATGCCGAACACGCTCTGGATAAAGAACGGCGGCCTGGCGATGCCGGCCCGCGCAAAATGCGCCAGATTATACAGGTGCCCGATGTCATAGCATTCATATTCGAAGCGCGTGCCATGCTCGGCCAGCAGCGCGTGGTTGCGGGCGATATCTGCGAACGTGTTGCGGAAGATGAACTTCTCACTGTCGAGGATATATTGCTTTTCCCAGTCGAACTTCCACGCTTCAACCTTGGCGCCCATGCCGTGGAAGCTGAAATTCATCGACCCCATGTTGAGCGAGCACATCTCCGGGCTGAAATGCAGCGCCGCGGCCAGCCGGTCCTCGGGGCTCATATCCGGGCTGCCGCCGGTGGTCAGGTTGATGACGGCATCGGTTGCCTGGTGGATTTGCGGCAGGAATTGCTGATAGATCGCGGGATTGCCGGTGGGTGCGCCGGTCTCGGGATCGCGGGCGTGGAGGTGGAGGATGGCAGCGCCGGCCTCCGCTGCCTCGATTGCCTGCGCCGCAATGTCGGCCGGCTTGTAGGGCAGCGCCTCGGACAGGGTGGGGGTGTGGATGCCGCCGGTGATGGCGCAGGTGATGATGACCTTGGTGTTCACGGGTGGGTTGTTCACGGATGGGTTGTTCACGGATGGGTTGTTCACGGATGGGTTTTTCACGGATGCGCCTCTTGGGTAAATCGGGGATTGGTCTCGCCAAGCGCCATGCTGATCCCGACGCCCACGGCCATCATGGCCGTGGGCAGCCACAGGATATGCGCAATGCCAAAACGCTGCGCGACATAGCCGCCGATGATCGGCGCGATGCCGCCGCCCAGCAATTCACCCGCCGCGATGACCATGCCCGAGGCGGTGGCCATCAACGCAAGCGGCACCGTCTCGGTCGCAATCGGCCCGACGGTCAGCGTGATCAGCGCGTTGTTGAAGAAATTCACCGCAAACACCGCCGCGAACAGCATCCCGACATTCGCGCCCGTCAGCCCCAGCACGATCAGGCTGACCAGCGCGCCCAGCGAGGCGATGATCATCACTGGCCGGCGCCCAATCGTGTCGGACAGGATCGACAGCAGGATCGTGCCGACCATTGCACCGAACCCGATCCCCGACATGACCGTGCCCATCTGCCGAAGGCCGAGCCCCAGATGGTCGGTGAGGTAGCTTGGCATAAAGGCGCTGAGCGTGATCAGGCAGGTCAGCCAACAGAACATCCCGGCCATCAGCAGCGGGATGTTGCGATAGTCAAGCACCGCGCGCCAGTCATCACGGGCGCGGCTGGGCGCGGTCTCGCGCCGGGCCAGCGGGGGAATGATCCGCCACGTCGCCCATGCCACCGCCAGCCCGGGCAGCGTGAAGACCAGAAAAATCTTGCGCCAATCGACGCCGTGCGTGAGCAAAAACCCCACCAGCAGCGGTGACAGGCCAAGGCCGAACAGCACCAGCATCGTCTGCTGCAACCCCACATTGCGCCCGTGCCGCCGCGGCGGTGACACGCGCACCGTGGCGGCAATGCTGGCCGGGGTGAACGCGCCATCGGCAAAGCCCATCACCACGCGCACCAGCACCAGCCCGCCCAGCCCTGTCGCAAGGCCGCTGCCCCCGATCAACAGCGAGAACACCACCAGCGCCCCCACCAGCACCCGCCGCTGCCCCACCCGGTCCGAGATATTGCCCATGATCAGCGCCGCCGCGCCCCATGCCAGCGCGAGCGCGCCTGTTATGGTGCCGATGTCGCCATAGCCGAGGTGCAAGTCCCTCGCGATGGTGGGGTACATGGTGGCGATCAGAAACCGGTCGATCCCGACCAGGCCAAAGCCCAGCGACAGGATGCCGACCGCGCGCAATTCCGGCGCTGTCACCTTGCTGGCGCCGCCGGTCATTGGCGCGCCGCAGGCGGGCATTGGCGCGCCGCGAGCAGGTGATCGACCAAGCGTTGGCGCAACTCCGCTTGGGCGGCGGGCGACCAGGCCTGGAACCCCTCGCCCGATTTGAAGCCGAGCTTCCCGGCGGCGATCAGCTCACCCAGCAGCGGGTTTGGTCCGGCGCTGCGATCCAGTTCGGGGAGGATGGTGCGGTGGATGTCCTGCGTCAGGTCGATGCCCACCAGATCGGCATTCTCCAGCGGCCCAAGCACCGCAAGCCGCAGCCCAAAGCTGTTCTTCACGCAATCGTCGATGGTTCTGGCGTCGCAAATGCCGTCCGCCACCATCGCAATCGCCTCGCGCCACAGGGCGTGTTGCAGCCGGTTGGCGACGAAGCCGGCGGTGTCCTTGCGGACATGCGCCGGCGCCTTGCCGATGCTGGCGAGCAGCGCCATCGTCGCGGCCACCGTGGCGTCCGAGGTCCGCGCGCTCTGCACCACCTCGACCAGCGGGATCAGCGCGGCCGGGTTCCACCAATGCGTGCCCACGATCCGGTCCGCAGTGTCCAGCCCATCGGCGATGGAGCCGATCGGCATCACCGACGTGTTGCTGGCCAGGATGCAGGCGCGCGGCGCATGGGTGACGAGGTCGGCGAAGATCGCCCGCTTGAGGTCCAGCCGCTCGGGCGCCGCCTCGGTGACATAGGTCGCTGATCGCACGGCCTCGGCCAGATCGGCGGTGGCGGTGACATGGGCCCCCAATGCCGGGTCTTGCCCCAGCTGCGCCAGACCCTCGGCGACCCGCGCCGGAATCGCGGCGCGGACATCGGCGCTCGGCTCCGCGATGCAGACGCTATGCCCGGCGGCGGCAAACATCTGCGCGATGCCCGCCCCCATCAGGCCCCCGCCGATCACCGCAATGGGAGCGCTCGGCACCCCTCAGCCCGCCGTATAGCCGCCGTCGGCGTAGATGATATGGCCGGTGTGGAAATCGGATGCACGGCTGCACAGGAACAGCAGCGGCCCCGCCAGGTCCTCGGGCTCGCCCAACCGGCCGATCGGTACACGGGCGAGGAAGCCCTTGCGCACGGTGGTCGCGCGCTCGTCATCGCCGAACATCCATGCTGTCAACGGCGAGCGGAAGACGGTCGGCGCGATGGCGTTCACGGTGATGCCATGCGGCCCCCATTCGCAACCCAGCGCCTTGGTCATGCCATCGACCGCCGATTTGGAGGTGCAATAGGCCGAATAGCCCGCCGGATGCCCCAATTTGCCGCGCGCCGAGGAGGTGAACACGACTTTGCCGCCGCCGCCTTGCGCCATCATCTGCTTGCCGGCGGCGCGCGCGATCAGCCACGCGCCCTCGACATTGGCAAGCATCACCTTCTGGAATCGCTCGGGGCTCATATCGCCGATCATCGCGACATCGTTCATGCCCGACGCGATGACAAGAATATCGACCCGGCCATAGCCGGCGACGGCGGCAGCAATGATCGCGTCGCAATCGGCCTCGGTATTTGGACGAAAATTGGCGGTGATCGCGGTGATGCCGGCGGCCTGGCATTCGCCGTGCAACGTCGCCAGTTCGGCGGCATTACCGGCAGCGGCAGTCAGCTTCGCCCCCGCCTTGCCAAGCGTCGCACAGACCACCTTGCCGAACGCGCCGGTCGCCCCGACCACCACCGCCGACTTGCCCGAAACGCTGAACAGCGCCGAGGGATCGATGACCGGCAGAGTCATGCCGGCGCCTGAGGATTCTGCGCCGGATAGGGCATGATCACGATCATGCTGGCGACCATATTGCCATTGTTGCGCACCTCGCGTGCCTCACCCGCCGGGATGAAGCAGCTGTCATAGACCCCCAGCGTCTGCGCGGTGTTGTCGGCCAGCCGCACCGTCACCTCGCCTGCCGTCACCACATAGATCTTGCCCAGCGGCCCCGCGTCCATATCGGCGCCGCCCCCCGGCAGGATGTGGCTGAGCCCGGTCCAGGCAAAATCCGCCGGCCCGGCCTCGAACCCCTGCAACCGCAGCGCCGCGCAGCCGTGATGCAGCGGCGGGTGGTACGGCGCCGCGTCCTTGAGCCGCGTGACGTGCATTATTCGCTCTTCCCGGTTTCGATGCGGAAATTGCCGGTCGGGTCGACGATCGCGACCAGCCGCACGATGCAGCCATCGCCCTTTTTCCAGCGCCACGGGAACGCGGCAAAGGTCACGCGCTTGCCGGTGACCTTGTCGATATCGCCGCCGACATTCTCAAAACCGCAGATGCCGGCCGACAGGATGGCGTTGTGGCAAGGCTCCCACTCGGGGAAATCCTCGATCACCTTGCGGCCGGTCAGCTGCTCATATTCGATATTGACCGACGGGATCAGGCCATTGGGCGCGCCGGTGCCATGCGGGCCGATCGCGGTGCCCAGCGGATGGTCGAGCGCCTGGGTGTCGGAGCCGCACATCTTGACCTTTTTCTGGACAAACCACTCCCCCGCTTCCTTGTAGAAGCCCGGCGAATAGGCATAATAATGCCGGTTATCGCCGTAATATTTGTGCCAGCCGGTGTTGACGATCACGATGTCGCCCTCGCGGATTTGTGGCCGCGCATTCTCCAGATCCTCGGCGGTGATCACCTCCCACTTCTGCTTGGGAATCGAAACCACAACGCCGGTGCCAAAGAAATAGGGCAGCGGCACCTCATCCATGAACGGCGTGCCCGGAACGACATGCGCCGGCGCATCGATATGCGTGCCCGAATGCATCACCGTGGTGATCTTCTGCGTCAGCACGCCGGAGCGCGACATGCCATGCAGCCGCTCGATCTTCACATCCTCGAAATA
>JANXUK010000138.1 GCA_025356275.1 Sphingomonadales bacterium
TCTTTATTGTAGAGCCGATAAAATATGGGTAGATTATTTTTTTTTTGGTTTTCTTGGTTCTGTGCTCTCTAATGTGACCATGATACAGTTGGGCCAGCTAAAGCAGTGACTTAATTCCATTCACACAACATATATCACAAATTCCGCTAATAATGCCGCTAGTGACATAAACACAGTATGATACATACTACGAAGTACTTCAGTGTACTTAGATGCACGGGCAAGGTCCAGCAGTGTTCCACGTGTCTCGCCTTTTTGAGATCTATTTGGGGTCGGATGGCTCTCCGTCGTGCACGTACTGGTTTTGGATTCGCAACTCAACCTTCTCGAGGCTAGACCTCAAAAAGTGCTTGTCGTATTGATGATGCTTTGCTGTTGCGTACCTGCAGATAGGAAATTCTTTGGACTGTAATGCAAATCAGCAAGCTTTCCCACATGGTATTGGATCTGAAATGCCTTCTTTAGCATCCCTCTTCGGAATTTTGCTATTTGCTACTGCATTCAGCCTTTTCTCGCCGTTCAGACTTCAATTCAACACCCTTTTCTGCTAAGATTCCGCTTAGACTATGCGAACGTTCATCAGATGAAAGGAATCCCAACGAAATTCGGTGGTTTAGGGTTTGGGATTACACAACCTCCTTCTTGCTGTTCAGGTTTCTTTTTCGGTTTTCTCTGCCGCCAGTGTTTACGAGGAAGAGTTTTGCGACTCTCGAGAGCATGGAGAAACTGGGAAGCTACTGGGTTTAGGAAGCGATGCTTTGAGAGTGCATTATGCGCACTGGGGACTGACCAGAGTTTTCGAAGCGTATTCAAAGGATTACTGAGTTTTAGAAGTGCAGTTACGGGCTTCGAGGCTACGATAGGAAACCCTACTGGAAAGTGCGCATTTGAAGGTAATGTTCTCTCTGGCTTGGATTGTATTTCCTTATTGAATTTGCATAACACAACATTTGCTGTGGAAGCTTTGTAGTAAACTGAATGGGGTATTCAAGGAATACAATCTGTAACTTACAAAAAATAAACAGACAGAAATGAAAGAGAAGTTCATATTCCTGGTAGTAGTTGGCGTTCATTTTTTTTTTGGCGTTTTGTTTAGAGACCGCTATTCTATTCTACATCTGAATTCTAATTGAGAATTTTATATGAAAGACGAAAAAATGATGGAACAGTCTGTTTTCGATTGCTGTTATGGACACTCTTTGGTTTACTTTGATATCCATCTGGTTTTGTAGACATTTTCATCGCTAACCTAGATAAATTCTGTGGGAGCCTTGTAGTGTATCGAATGGGAAATTCAAGGAATCAGCAAAGGCGCTGTGGAGTCAGGCGTCCTGGACTAGCGCAGAGAGCACAAATTGTACAAGAAGAGCACATACGGCCTGATGTCGTTATTGCCAGAGAACGAGCAGCTGAGCGTCAAAGGCAGTGTCGGGCCAACAAGCGGTCCTTGGAGGAAGCTTCTAGAAATCTCCCGAGGAGTGACGAGGGAGCACCATCGCATGATCTTTGGAGAAGAGACGCCACGAGAGTATCCAACAGAATTGTCCAGTTCATCGTGGAGGAGTTTGAAAGGGTGAGACGGGGTCCTGATTTCAGGGTGGCTGTGATTGAGTCGATGCTTCGAAATAACATCCTACTGCCGCATTTGCCGCAGTACTACTCTTCCCCCTCGGAAGCAAGAGCTCAGTATTCCTTCATTCAGAGTTACAGGACCGAGTTAGAATCGTTGAAGATTCCAACTTCAACAGAGAAGTTGGTTAGAAAGACCACGCTACTTGAAGCAGCGGTGTCTAGGGATGTTCCTGGGGTCAGAGCTCTATCTAGGGTCTTCGGCACAAAGGCGAGTAACATCTCCAATGCAATTCAGAGGCGCCAAAATTTGGAATCCATGGGTGCATCAATATTTACCTTGGCCAAAAGGAGAAAGCGAGAAGGCTTGTCGGACAACACTAAAGTCCTAGTGAACTTGTGGTAGACTTCTGAAACTCGTGTTAGTCCAAACAAAAAGGATGTAACTCGGAAGAGGTTGGGGCCGAAGATATATGAGCATCACCCTACACATTTCCTCCTGGAATCACTGGTACTCTCTGAACTCTACATTCACTGTCCAAGTACTCGGTTGTCATGTTGATGAAGTATTCGTCATACTAGATTTTACCTTGT
>JANXUK010000013.1 GCA_025356275.1 Sphingomonadales bacterium
CCTGGCGGTTGGGATGGGTCTGCAAATGTCAAAATCGTAAAATCCACTAGAATCAAAATCTTCTAGTGGTCCGAAAAGATTCGGACATTCGAGCGCGACTTGGCCTCAAGCGGTATCGAATGTCAGAATCGGACCACTAGATTTCGGAGTAATCGCCGCCCCGGCCTTTGCCCGAAGCGAAGCGTGCGGCGCCATCGTCCGCGATCCCCCTCGCTTCTGCGCCGAGCCTCGCCTCATGGCGCAAGGCTTCATCGAGCGGCAGAGCCCATTGCGCATGCGCCGAAAGCCGGTCGCTGCGCATGCAGACCTGCGGGAAGCGCGCGATTTCCAGTGCGATCGCTTCGGCGGCACGGCGGGCTTCGCCGGGCGCGACCACGCGGTTGGCCAGGCCGAACTGCAAAGCCTCGGCGGCGGCTACCGGGCGCCCCGTCAGGATCATGTCGAGAGCCCGGCCCTGACCAACCACGCGAGGCAGGCGCACCGTCCCGCCGTCGATCAAAGGGACACCCCAACGACGGCAAAAAACTCCGAAAACCGCCGTTTCCGAAGCCACCCGCATGTCGCAAAGCAATGCCAGTTCAAGCCCCCCAGCGACTGCATAGCCCTCGATCGCGCCGATTACCGGCTTGCTTGCCAACATCCGGCTGGGGCCCATCGGACCTTCCCCTTGCGGATCATCCTCAAGCCCGTTGTCGGCAAGATATTTTAGATCATAGCCGGCGCAGAAATTCCCGTCTGCGCCGCATAGTACAGCGACGCTCGCTTCGGTGTCTGCCTCGAAATCAAGGAACGCTTTGCGCAGTAAAAGCGCGGTTTCGGCATCGACCGCATTCCGATGTTCGGGACGATTGATCGTTATCGTGGTGACAGGACCAAGCCGTTCGACCAGCACTTTGGGCGCCTTGATGTCAGCCAGCATATTCGGTCCTCGATCGCTCAGCGCAATTCCACCCGGGCGATTTGGACGGCCGGGTATTTGCCGTCACGCAAAAGCACCCTGATCAGCCGCGTTTCATATATGCAATAGACCCGAGGCAAGCCTTCCGCAGGTTCGCCCCTGCCTCGCCCCCATCTAGAAAGCGAAAAACTATGGGAGCGGACGATGGACTTCGAGCCTAGCGAAGAGCAAACGATGATCGCCGATAGTGTCGATCGTTTTGGCGCGCTCCGTTATCCGCCGTCACAGCGGCTGAAGCAATTGCGCGCCGGGCCACAGGACCGGGCCGCGCGCTGGAGCGAAATGGCTGAACTGGGTTGGCTTGGTCTGGGGCAAGAAGACGGGTCGGCGCAAAGCGATTGCCATGTCGTGTCGTTGTTGCAGGGATTCGGCAAGCATCTGATGATCGAGCCGTTTGTTACCCGCTGCATCCTGATTCCGGCCTTGCTCGGCACGACGACCACACCATTGGCGACCGTCTTGGGCCAAGGCATTGCCCAAGGCGGCGCGCTGGCCGCGTTGGCGCTTGGCGAGCCGCAAGCGGGCTTCGATCTGCACCGGGTAGCGACGTCTGCGGTCCCTGTGGCCAGCGGCGGATACTTGCTAACCGGTGTGAAATCGCAAGCCGACGACGGCGCTGACGCGGAGTGGTTCGTAGTGCCCGCACGGACGAGCGGGGCACTGGACGATCGTCACGGCATATCGCTGTTTCTGGTCCACCGCGACGCGCCTGGTCTCAATATCGCGCGATTCAGCAGCATAGACGCGCATCGCCATGCCCGGCTCGCGCTAAACGGCGTAGCGGTTGCGCCCGAGGCGCTGATCGGTGTGGTGGACGAGGGTTTGCCGCTGCTCGAAGCTGCGGTCGATCGTGCGATCGTAGCGCATCTTGCCGAAGCATTGGGATCGATGGATGCGGTTAGTGCGATCACTCTGGACTATATCAAGACGCGGCGCCAGTTCGGGCAGGCGATCGGGTCGTTCCAGGTGCTGCAACATCGCATGGTGGACATCGACACCGCCTGTGAAGAAGCGCGGTCGATGGTCTATTACGCCACTGCGCATTTGCGTAGCGATGCCGCTGCTCGCCGCCAGGCAGTATCGGCAGCCAAAGTGCGGGTCGGGCAATGTGCTCTGTTTGTTGCTCGCCAGGGCGTTCAGCTTCATGGCGGGCTGGGCATGAGCGCGGAATGCATCGTCAGCCATCACCTCAAACGCCAGATGATGCTCGACCTGGCTTATGGCAACGCCGCCTATCACCTCGGCCAACTCGCCGCCGCTTACGACGCGGCGGCTTGATCTAGTGGTCCGATTCTGACATTCGATACCGCTTGAGGCCAAGTCGCGCTCGAATGTCCGAATCTTTTCGGACCACTAGACGATTTTGATTCTAGTGGATTTTACGATTTTGACATTTGCAGACCCATCCCAACCGCCAGGGGATGCAAATGTCAAAATCAATCCACTAGCCGTTGAACGGTTTGCCTTGCCGCGCATTATCGGCGAGCAGGCCGGAGAGACGGAAATCAGCGCCGAGCGCCGCCCGGTGTTTTTCAAGCCCGGCGACAATCTGGTCGAGCCCCAGCGTATCGGCCCAGAACATCGGCCCGCCGGTCTGCCTGGGCCAACCATAGCCATTGACCCATACGGTATCGACATCCGAAGCGCGCTGCGCGATCGCTTCCTCTAGGATCAGCGCGCCTTCGTTGACCACCGGATAAAGCAGCCGTTCCCTGACCTCCTCGGCCCCTATCAACCGTTGGGCAATGCCATGTTCAGCGGCAAAGCGGAGGATCATGTCCTGCGCAACCGGCGAAGGTGTGCGGTTGCGATCCGCATCATAATCGTAGAAGCCATGCCCCGTTTTCTGCCCGAGCAGTCCCGCCTCGCACATGCATTCGCGCACTGTACGGCCTGCGGTGTCACGCGGATCCCACCCGATATCGAGCCCGGCCAGATCGCTCATCTGGAACGGCCCCATCGGGAAGCCGAAGGCGAGCAGTACGTCATCGATCTGCGCCGGGCTTGCCCCTTCATGGCTGAGCGCGATGGCTTGCTCCTGCCGTGCACGCAGCATACGGTTGCCGATGAAACCATGGCATACGCCTGCCACTACCGCGATCTTGCCGATCTTTCGGCCGATTGCCATCGCCGTTGCAAGTACTTGCGGTGCGGTTCTTGCTCCGCGCACGACTTCCAGCAGCTTCATGACATTCGCCGGGGAAAAGAAGTGTAACCCCACCACCGATTCCGGCCGACGGGTTGCGGCCGCAATTGCGTCGACATCGAGGTAGCTGGTGTTCGTGGCCAGAATCGCGCCGGGCTTCATCACGCTGTCGAGTTTGCCGAAGACCTCTTTTTTAATGTCCATCAGCTCGAACACAGCCTCGATGACCAGATCGCAATCGGCAAGATCGGCAAAGGACAAGGTGGGGGTCAGCAGCGCCATCGCCGCTTCGACCTGCGCGGCGGTTATCCGGCCACGCTGGGCGGTTCGCTCGTAATTTCGGCGGATCAGCGCCACGCCTTTGTCGAGCGGGGCTTGCTCTCGTTCCAGCAACGTCACGGCAATTCCGGCCGACAGGAAATTCATCGCGATCCCGCCCCCCATCGTCCCTGCGCCCAGGATGCCGACTTTGCGGATGGGCAGCGGTTCGATGTCCTGGGGCAAGCTGTCAACTCTGGCAGCGGCGCGCTCGGCAAAGAAGGTATGCTGCATGGCCTTCGCCTGGGGCCCCGCCCGGAGTTTCTCAAAACCCGATCGTTCGGCGGCGCACCCGTCTGCAAAGGACAATTCCACTGCGGCGCGAAGGGCTTTCAATATCTCGGGCGGCGCGTCGAAACCGGCGAATTTGCGGGCATTTGCGTTGGCAAACCGGTCGATCACGGCGGCGTCACCAACGAACGCTAAATCCCGCGTGCGGCGCAGGATTAAAGGCGCCTTCTTAACGGTATTTGCGAAAGCGAGCGCAGCCTCCTCAAGCTGACCTTCCGGCGCCAATCGGTCGATCAGGCCCAATTCCAGCGCCTGCGTGGCGGCAATCGGATCGCCGGTCGTGCACATTTGCAGCGCGACCTCGAGCCCGACCAGGCGAGGCAGTCTCTGCGTGCCCCCGGCGCCGGGCATGATACCCAGTTTCACTTCTGGCAAGCCCAGTCTGGCTGAAGGAACCGCGATGCGGTAATGGCAAGCCATGGCCAGTTCGAGCCCCCCGCCCAGGGCGGTGCCGAAAATGGCCGCAACGACCGGTTTGGCACAAGCTTCGATCCGGTTCACCAGGTCCGTCAGACTCGGTTCGTGCGGAGGTTGGCCGAATTCGGTGATATCCGCGCCCGCAAAAAACGTCCGCCCCGCGCACGCGATCACCACGGTCTTGATCGTTTCATCGCCATCCGCGCGAAGGATGGCATCCTGCAATCCCGCGCGAACCTGATGTCCGAGCGCGTTTACCGGGGGGTTGTCGGTGGTGACCACCAGCGTTGAACCGATCAAGGTCGTGTGGATCATGGCGCGCACCTCTTTATACGATGGATGGCTGGGATTCATGCCAGGCTCTTGATTGTCTCGCGCGCGATCAGCAGCTGCTGAATCTGCGTTGTCCCCTCGAATATGCGAAACAGCCGGACATCGCGGTAAAAGCGTTCGACTGCATATTCGGTCATATAGCCTGCGCCGCCGTGGATCTGGACGGCGCGGTCGGCGACGCGGCCCAGCATTTCGGAAGCAAACATTTTGGCACATGCCGCCGGCAGGGTGATCCGGCCGCCGCCGTCGCGGGTTCGCGCGGTTTCCAGCACGAGCGCCCTGGCGGCGAGCGTGTCGGCCTGGCCATCGGCAATCATCGCCTGAATCAGCTGGAACTCTGCGATGGGCTGGCCAAACTGGACGCGGCTGGTCGCGAAATGGACGGATTCGCGGATCAGCCGCTCGGCCATGCCCACGCACAACGCCGCGATGTGCAATCGCCCTTTGTCGAGCACTTGCATCGCGGTGCGAAAGCCATTGCCTGCGACACCGCCCAGCAATGCCGTTGCCGGGACGCGGCACCCCTCGAAAATCACGTCGCACGTAAGCGCGCCGGCCTGTCCCATCTTTTTGTCCGGCTTGCCGATCGACAGGCCGGGCGTGCCGGCATCGATCAGGAAACAGGAAATGGCGTCTGCGCCGCCGCCGTCGCCGGTGCGCGCCATCACCGAAAACAGGCCCGCGACAGGGGCGTTGGTAATATAACGCTTGGTACCGTCGAGCACATAGCTGTCGCCGTCGCGCCGTGCCATGGTGCGCAGCGACTTGGCGTCCGAACCGGCATCGGGCTCGGTCAGCGCAAAACTGCCGATGATCGCGCCGGAGGCGAGCTGGGGAAGGTAGCGCCGTTTCTGCTCTGCGGTGCCGGCCAGGACGATCGCTTGTGAACCGATGCCGATATTGGTGCCGATCGTCGAGCGAAATGCCGGCGATGTCTGGCCCAGCTCAAGGACGATGCGGACTTCTTCTTCCATCGTCAGCCCAAGGCCGCCATATTCTTCGGCGATGGAAAGGCCGAACAACCCCAGATCGCGCATTTCCTGGACGATTGTGGCGGGTATGGCGTTCGTTTCGGCGACAACCGCCTCCATCGGCACCAGCCGCTCGGCCACGAAGCGCGCGACGGTCTCGCGCAGCATTGCAAACGTCTCGACATCCAAAGCCATTTCAAAGTGCCTCTGCGGGGTTTATGCGACGGGATCGCGCTTGGGTCTGGAGGCAAACGCCGTAAGTGCCGCCCGGTAGAATTCGGTGTGACCTAACATCTGCTGCGCGTCGCGTTCGCGATCAAGTTGTTGACCCAGATCGCCCGCTGGCTGTCCAATCAACCGCTTTGCCGCAAGTTGGGCGTCGGGCGATCCAGCGCACAGGCGTTTGGCAAGAGTCCAGACACGATGGTTCAGTTCGTCATCGGCGACCACATCCCAGACGATCCCCCAACTTTTCGCATCATCGACGCTCATGTCCTCGCCGGTCAGAATCAGCGCCAGTGCGCGCGCGTGACCGACCAATCGCGGCAGTGCCCAGCTCACGCCGGCGTCGGGGGCCAGCCCGATCTTGCCATAAGCAAGAACGAACCGGGCCGACCTGGCGGCAATCACGATGTCAGCGGCCAGCGCCAGCCCGAACCCTGCGCCGGCGGCAACGCCATTGACCGCCGCGACCGTTATGCAATTCAGCGCCTGCACGCGCCGGATCAGGGAATTGTACTTCCGCTCGACCCCCTCGCCAAGGTCGATCGTTTCGCCAGCCTCGATCTGGCCCATCCGTTCGGCCAGATCCTGGCCGGCGCAAAAACCCCGTCCGTGCCCGGTGATGATCAGAACCTGAGGCGGGTCAGCCTCCACTACGCTCAGCGCATGCGCCAGCGCATCGTGCAGCGGCTGGTTGAAGGCATTGAGCTGTGCCGGCCGGTTCAGCGCAAGCCGCATGATCGAGCCACCCCCCGGCTGTTTGGAGCGTTCGAGCGAGACGAGGTCATTATCCGACGCTTCGACCATTGTATCAGCGGCCCACCAATGCGTCCTGCCGATCGAGCGTAAAGCCGGCGTAACCCGAAAGGGCGGCTTGCTTGCACATGTCGGCATATCGGCCGAAGCCGCCGGCGAAGATCGGGAAAAAGTTCGGCTTGCCGGGAATGTTGGCGCCGACATACCAAGATTTTGCTTTGGGAATGAGTGATTTGCCCGCGATTTCCGTTAGCAGCGCCATATATTCGCCTTCGGATTCGGCAGTGGGTTCGATCGCCTTGTGCCCATTTCGTTCAAGATAAATGATGCAATCGAGAATCCAGCTCGCGTTGTCTTCGTTCAGGATGACGAAATTGGCGAGCGCAGACGGTCCGTTTGCGCCTGCGATCATGAACAGGTTGGGAAACCCCTCCATCATCAGGCCGAGGTAGGAATGGGCACCGCCGGCCCATTTCGCGCGTAAGCTGCGCCCGTTGCGGCCTTTGATATCCACCGCCATCATCGCGCCGGTCAGGCCGTCATAGCCGGTTGCCGCGATGATGATATCGAGCGGGATTTCGCGCGCACTGGTACGAACTCCGGTCACTGTGATTTCTTCGATCGGCTCATTGATACAATCGACCAGATCGACATTTCCGCGGTTGAAAGCCTCGTAATAATTCGTGTCGAGGCATGGTCGACGCGTAAAGATCGGATAGCCGCGCGGTGTCAGAATTTCGGCGGTGTGCGGGTCCTTGACGACCTGTTTGATCTTTCCCCGCACGAATTCGGCAACGACATCATTGGTTTGCTGGTCATACAGCATGTCGGAAAACAGGCCGAAGATCGTCTGTCCGCCCTGTATCCAGCCATCTTCCAGCAAGTTCTGGATCTCTTCGGTGGTAACGCTGAACATCGGGCGCGTCGAAACCGGGCGCACGCCGCCGGTATGCGTGCCCCGCGCGATTGTCCGCAGGCGCGGGTAATGCGCCTTTACTTGCGCCATGTAATCGGCCGAAAGCGCATTGTTGCGCATCGGGATGGTAAAGCTGGGGGTGCGCTGAAAGACGGTCAGATGATCGGCTTGCTCGGCTACGACGGGGACCACCTGAATGCCGGTGGAGCCGGTGCCGATCACACCTACGCGCTTGCCGGCAAAATCGACGGGCTGGTGTGGCCAGCGGCCGGTCAGGTAGATTTCGCCAGCAAAAGCATCGCGGCCTGGCATGTCCAGTCCTTTGGGAACCGAGAGCGGCCCTGTCGCCATGATGCAATATTTTGCTTCGAAATCCTGGCCGCGGTCGGTCGCAATGACCCATACGCTGCGGTCGTCATCATAGACTATGGATTGTGCCCGCGTTTCGAACGAGGTGTCGCGCCGCAGATCGAGCTTGTGGGCTACGAAATTGGCGTAAGCAAGGATCTCAGGCTGCGCGGCGAATTTCTCGCTCCACGTCCATTCCTGCTGAATTTCGTTCAGAAAGGAATAGCTGTAGTCGATACTCATCACGTCACAGCGCGCGCCGGGATAGCGGTTCCAGTACCAGGTGCCGCCGACATCGCCTCCAGCTTCGATGGCGTGAACATCGAGCCCCGCGGCGCGCGCCTGATGCAGCATGCACATCCCGCCAAAACCCATGCCGATGACCAGTACGTCCAGCTGCCGCAAACCCGGCTGTCGGCGCTCATGTGCAACGACTGTCTCTGCTGGCATCACGCAATCTCCCTTCTGTCCTGACGCAGGAACATATGCCCGAGGGCGTAGGCGGCAGCGCACTTGCCAGTCATGGATAAGCCTTTCGGCGTATTAAACATTACATCCTTGTATTTGCACAACGACCGTATTGCCCAACCGGCGCTAGGCAGCGGCGCGTTAGCATATGTGTAATAGCCGGCGCCCGGCGAGCTATTCAATTGCGACTTTCCGACCGATGTTATCTCAAGGGGAGCATAAATGAGGAGAGAAACTGTGATAATGAAAGGTGATTTCGCCGCCCATGAGGTTTGCGTCTTGCGGGCAGCCGGGCGATCAAAGTACCGCAAAAGTGCAGGCAACCTGACGGCCGCGTTGGTTGCCACCACTGCTCTGGTGTTTCCGGGAATGGCCCATGCGGCCGAGCAAAGCCCGCCCGCAGCCACTGCGGCGCCCCAGCCCGCTGCCGACAATGGCGGCTTGCAGGAAATCATCGTCACAGCCCAAAAGCGGTTCGAAAATCTTCAGAAAGTGCCGATCGCGGTGGTCGCGATCACCGCGAAGGACGCAGCCATCCGAGGGCTGACCGGCACCCAGGCATTGACCGCCGCAATACCGGGCCTGATCATCACGTCGCCGGCCAATGTCGGCAACCCGTACCTGCGCGGCGTCGGCTCCAACCTGTTCGACCCGAGCGCCGAACAGGGCGTGGCGATGTATGTCGACGGTGTTTATATTGCCGCGCCGCAGTCCACGATTTTCAACTTCAACAACATCCAGGACGTGCAGGTGCTGTACGGTCCGCAGGGCACTCTGTTTGGCCGCAATGCCACCGGCGGCGTGATTCAGATCACCACCATGCGCCCTTCTGCGACCCCGCATCTCGATCTCAATGTTGGCTATGGCAATTATCAGGACGTGACCGCCTCGGGCTATTTAGCGGGTGGCCTTGCGCCAAACCTCACTGCGGATTTCGCGGCGCTGTATGAAAACCAGGGCAAAGGCTTCGGCCGCAACCTGACATTGAACCGCACCGAAGATCAGCAGGCGGTCGGCAATATCAGTTTGCGCTCGAAAGTCGTGTTTCAGCCCGCGCCGGATACAACTTTTACTCTTTCCGGTGACTACGCCCATACCGTATCGACCAACGCCTACCAGAAACCACAAGGCGTGATTTCACCGATCGACGGCACCACCACTTACCCTGGACCGTTCAACAGCACCAACGACCACTATAACCGTGACCAGGTCGAAACGGGCGGTGTTTCCTTGCGCTACGATCAGAAAATCGGTTCGCTGACGCTGATGAACCTGATCTCTTATCGCAAAACCAAAGTAAAATATGATCTCGACAATGATGTCACCAATCTTCCTGTCGTCAACGTCCGGCTCGATCCGAGCCAGCACAACATCTCTGAAGAGCTTCAGTTATCGGGACCAGACAGCGGTAAGTTCAAGTGGATCGTAGGCGCATATTACTTCAACTCGGTTGGCGCCTACGACGATGTGGCTTTCTTCCTTGCCAATGGCTCCTCCATTCCCATTCCCTACAATAACCAGCAGAAGGCGATCTCCTATGCCGGGTTTGGTCAGGCCACGCTGGAAGTTGCCCCGGCTACCGAACTGACTGCTGGCTTGCGCTACACCACTGAAACGCAGAGCTATTCGCAGACCTATCCCGCTCCCGCAGCGAGCGTACCCACGTCACAACCGGCCCAGCAGACTTTCAATAAATTGACCTGGCGGCTGGCGCTGAAGCACGATTTTACCGACGATATCTCAGCCTATGCCTCGTATAACCGGGGCTTCAAAAGCGGCGGTTACAACTTGCGCCTTCCCGGCAACGCGTTTCTTCCCGAAACGCTCGACGCCTATGAAGTCGGTATCAAGACCGAATTGTTCGACCGCCACTTGCGGCTGAACGTCGACGGTTTCTTTTACAATGACAAGAACGTCCAGGTGCTGACGTCGGTCCTCGGCGGCACGTTTACGACGAATGCTGCGGCGGCGCATATCAAGGGCATCGAGGCCAGTTTCGAGGGCGCGATCACCCGCGAATTCCACGTCTCGGGCGGCATTTCGGTGCAGCACGGCGAATATACCAGTTATCCCAACGGGCCTAGGTTGGACCAGAACGGCCAGGTGCTGCCGTCGATCGACCTGACGGGCAACCAGACAATCGTGACTCCGCCGGAATCGGGTACGATCACTGCTAGCTACAATCTCGATCTCGGCAACAATGGTCGCCTTCAGCCCTCGGTGACTTACGTCTATAACGCCGGATTCTTTTGGCAGCCAGACAACCGGTTGACTCAACCAGCTTACAGCCTGGTCAATGCCTCGCTGCTGTGGACCTCGGCCAGCAAGCAAATCGATGCGCGGCTGTGGGTCAAGAATTTGACCAACGCGACTTACTACGTCGCGCGGTTGGGCGTCAAAAGTCTGGGTGATGTTCAGGAACAGGCGGCACCGCGCACCTTTGGCATCACCGTCGGCGTCCATCTGCAATAACGTAAAGCGGGCGGTCGCTAATCCCGACCGCCCGAATGGTCTGATTTCCGAAGTCCCGGACCGGGGTGGTGCGGGACTTCCCCAACAAAACGGTTGATCGCATGGATACGAGGCGTCTGTTCGATCCGCTCGCTCTGGGAAGCCTCACCCTGCGAAACCGGACCGTGATGGCGCCGATGACGCGCCGCCGGTCACCGGGGGGCGTACCTGGAACGGATGTCGGCGACTACTACCTGCGCCGCGCGCAAGGTGAGGTCGGGATGATCATCACCGAAGGTCTCGCCATCGACGATCCGGTATCCATCCAGGATACGCTGATCCCCAACTTGTTCGATCCTGCCGCGATAGCCGCCTGGCGCAATATCGCGCACGATGTAAAGCAGGCAGGCGCGGTTTTTGTCCCGCAACTCTGGCATATCGGGGGCGCTCGATTCAAATACGACGGCGTTCCCAATTCCCATCTGTCGACGCTGTCAGCATCGGGCATCTACTACCCCGACAAAGTCGATGGCGATCCTGCCGACGAAGCGGCGCTTGAGGCGGTGATCGCGTCTTATGGCCGGGCCGCGCGGGTCGCGATGGATATCGGCTGCGACGGCATCAACATCCACGGCGGCCATGGCTATCTGCTCGACGGATTTTTCTGGCACCTATCCAACCGGCGCGATGATGCATGGGGCGGCAGCGTCGGACAACGCGCGCGGCTCGCGTGCGAAGTGGTGAAAGAGTGCCGTCGGCAGACCCGGCCCGATTTCCCGATCATGCTGCGCTTTTCGCAGTTCAAGGAACAGGCGTATGACGCGAAAAACTGGCTTACGCCAACCGAGCTTGAGCAGTTTCTGTCACCGCTGGTCGCTGCGGGCGTGGATATCTTCGACTGCTCGACGCGCCGTTTCTGGACTCCGGAATTCGATGGTTCCGACCGGGGCCTGGCTGGGTGGACGCGCAAGCTTTCGGGCAAACCGACGATGGCGGTCGGTTCGGTCGGACTGGAGAACGATATGATCGCCACATTGCACCAGGGCACCGCCAAATCCGCTGCCGCGCGGCTCGACCTCCTGGAATCCATGCTCGACCGTGGCGATTTCGATCTGGTTGGCATCGGCAGGGCGCTGATTTCGGACCCGTTGTGGGTCGCCAAGGTCGCCTCGGGCCGAAATGACGAACTGCAAGGGTTTGATGCTGCCGATCTGGGCGTGCTGAGATGACACCTGCCGATCAGACCAGCGATATCCTGAAGGAGTTCCTGTGACGCACCCGAGCGCGGCTAATAGCTATCCCTGGAATTTCGGCGATCTGCTCGATGCGACCGCCCGCGTTGTTCCCGGCGACCGGCCCGCCTTGATCCATGGTGACCGCTCAATAGACTGGGCGACGTTCGATGCGCGCACCAACAGTCTGGCGCGGGCCATGATCGCAGGCGGGCTCGTCACTGGCGACCGGGTCGCGGTGCTGGCCCGCAACATTCCCGAATATGTCGAGATCGCCGCCGCCGCATTTAAGGCGCGACTGACATATGTGAACGTCAACTATCGCTACACCACCGACGAAGTTGGTTATATCCTGCAGGATTCTGGGGCCAGGGCGCTGTTTTACCAAAGCGCTTTTGCCCAAACCGTCGCTCCGCTGCTGAGCGATCTGGCTTTGGCGGTCGCGATTGATGGTGGCAGCGCCGATTATCCCGCGATGGTCGCAGGCGCCCCGGAACCACTGGCGATCCGGCGCAGCCCCGACGATGGTTACCTGCTCTACACCGGCGGCACGACTGGTCGCCCACGCGGGGTCTTGTGGCGTAGCGGCGAGGCGCGCGCAATCCAGCTTGAGTCGCCGACCAACACCCGCCTGATCGCGACGATAGAGGATCACATCCATGCCGTCCGCGACAACCCCGCGCTGGGCCGGGTGTTACCTGCTTGTCCGTTGATGCACGGGGCGGGGCTGAACAGCTCGGTTGCCGAACTGGTCGGCGGCGGCACCGTCGTACTTTTGCCCTCGGCGCAGTTCGATCCCGAAGAATTATGGAACGAGGCGGCGCGCCACCGCGTCACGCGGGTGCTGATCGTCGGCGACGTCTTTGCGCGGCCGATGGTGCGTGCACTGTCGGCAGAACCGGGGCGCTGGGACTTGTCTTCGCTCCGGCTGATCTCGTCGGCCGGCCTGATGTGGAGTGAGGAAATCAAGATAGCGCTGGTGCAGTCGCTGCCGTCGATCACATTGATCGATATCCTGGGCGCGTCCGAAGCCTCTGGCCTGGGCTACGCCATCACCACGGCCGCACGTTCTACGCCCACCGGCTATTTCGACAGCGCCGCGACGACGGTGCTGATCGATCCGCAGAGCGACCGCGTGCTGGGGCCCGAGGAAATCGGCGAGGGCTTGCTCGCCCGCCGTCCGCCGTTCGCGCAGCAGTATCATGGCGATCCGGTGAAAACCGCCGAGACGTTTCGCATGATCGACGGCGTGCGCTATGCCGTTCCGGGTGATTTTGCGGCACGCGAAGCCGATGGCCGGCTACGCCTGATCGGGCGCGGCAATATGTGCATCAATACCGGCGGCGAAAAAGTGTATCCCGAAGAAGTCGAGGAAGCGCTCAAGCTTCAGGCCGGCATCGACGACGCCATGGTGGTCGGTCTCCCCGATGCGCAATGGGGCAGCGCAGTCGTAGCGCTGGTCACGCGGCGCGGCGACTATGATGAGGCCTCAGTGCGAGATGGCCTAAAACTACGCCTTGCGCGGTACAAAATGCCCAAGCACTTGCTGGTCGTGGACGAATTGCCCCGCCACGCCAGCGGCAAGGGGGATTATCGCCGCGCCGCCGAACGCGCGGCGACAATGGTTGCGTAAGGCCAGCGCCCGGTCAGGCATCCTGAAGCATTTGCACGGGCACCGGCTGGGGCGGGGTAAACACCGGCTCGCGGCGCCATTCTTCCGAAAATTCTGCGATCGTGGCGCGGGTCGCCTCCAGAATGTCGAACTGGTTGCGATGGATGCGGGAGGCAAGCCCGCCCACGCCGACGGCCAGGGGAATGCCATACATCGTTTCATCCAGGGGGAACGCGATCGACGATACGCCATTGTCTGGTTTGTCCTTCACGTAACAATAGCCGACATGTCGCACCCATGACAATTCCTTGAGAACCGCTGCGGTTTCCACGCGGTAGCCGGAGTGGCTTTCGTAATAATTGATATTACGACATATTTTGTCGACTTGCTGATCGCGCATCCGGCTTAGCAGGGCCATCCCCGAGGTTGAATCGGTCAGCACACGCATATTGCCCTCGGTTGGTGGCGCCTTGAACTCATGGTCGGGGGCGGCAATCATAAAATACTGGATGAACAGATCGTTCTGCACCGACAAAGCCACGGTTTCATCGGTCCGCTGCTGCAAGGTTTCCAGCAGCCGGTGATAGCGTTCCTGGGCGTACATCGCGCTCGACATCCAGGCAGCCAACCCCCGCACGCGGCAGCTCGGCACGTAAGAGCGGTTGGCCCGGTTGTAATTGATGTAGCCGAGCTGGACGAGCGTTTTCATCAGATGCGTCGCGCTCGACTGCGGATAGCCGAGCAGCTCGTATATTTCCTGGAGCTTCAGCGGTCGGCGCTGATCGTTGAACAGCTCAAGGACTTCCAACGCTCGTGAAGCCGATTTAACGACGGGTCTGCGCATCTCACGCCTTTCAGGTTCAGCGTCCTCCACCACGGTCTTGGGCCGTCGGTCAGCGGATACGCTCGTCTCTCGCGTTGCAGATATTGCAAATGCAATCCGACCTGTCGAGGCGTGCGCAATGGGACGTGCGTCGGAACACATATGCAATAGTTCCGGCTCTGTCCGATCGGTGGTTTCGCGCGCTGATGGCCGGCTCCACTGCGGGTGAACACGCGGGAGGCATCCATGGGAAGCAAATCAGCCATGGATGTAAACAGGTTGCTCGATGAAGCCGCAATCAAAACGCTGCACATCCGCTACTGCCGCGGCGTCGACCGGCTCGATTGGGATATGGTCCGTGCCTGCTATCACCCCGACGGCACCGACGATCATGGCAGCTACAAAGGCGGGATCGAGGGCTTCATCGCATGGGCGTCGGTCGGGCTGCTACGGTTTGAATCGACCACGCATTTCACCGGCAACCAGCTTGTTGAGGTCACCGGCGATGTGGCGTGGGCCGAACATTACGCAATCGTGTTTCACCGTCGCCCCGCCAGTGGCAATGAAGCTGCTGCGGATCTGATCGCCAACGTGCGTTATGTCGACCGTGTCGAACGCCGCGACGGCGTATGGCGGATTGCCGAGCGCGTCGTTCTGGCCGATTCAAACAAGATCGAGCCGGTCAAAGGCTTGTGGCTCGACAACGACCTGCAATCGAGCCGCCGCGACCGCACCGACCCATCGTACCGCAGGTAAAGAATCCGCCAATTGAGCCGATCCCTTGCAAGAGAGGATCAATCACGAGGCATAGGCGGCCGCTTCGAATGCGCGTTGCACCCGGCCCAGCGCCGGATCGCCGAACGGCAGGATCTGAGCCAGCAGCACGCCGCACAGGTTGGTCTTGCGATCTAGCCAGAATACAGTCCCGCCAGCGCCCACCCAGCTTGCGCTGCCTGCGGGCCGCCGGCCGGGAAGATCCCGGGGGTTCAAGACGCCCAGCAGGCTCCATTGGCCGTTAGCTCCCGGCAGGGGATCGAACGGCAGGATTTGGGGAATGGCCGTGCCCACGCGCCCTGCCGGGATCTCGCCGGCCTGATTGCGCCACATCGCATCGACGGTCTGTTCGTCCAGAATGCGCACCCCGCCAAGCTGCCCGTCGCCCAGCAGCATTCGCAATAACCGGATATAATCAACCGCAGTGCCGCACAAGCCGGCGCCACCCGAAAAGAACTCCCAATCGTCGGGCACTCCGATCAGACGGGGTATGGGCAGGGCGCTCTGGTCAGGGGACCGCACGTGCATGCCACTGTTGCGTGCAGGTTCCCTGACATGGGCGTCGAACCCGGTGTCCGTCATGCCCAGCGGGTCGAAGATATTCCGGGCGAAATACCGATCCAGCGCCAGGCCGGATGTGCGTTCGATCAGCAGACCCGCCCAGTCTATGCCCGCGCCATACTCCCACCCCTCGCCGGGCTCGAACACCAGCGGCCCCTGCAGCGACGCAACCGTCGTCATCGGCGGCGGGCCAGCTGGTCCGCGGGCACGCAAAAGGTCCGGGTTCATCGTATCATAGCCGATCCCGGACATATGGGTCAGCAGTTGCCGCAGAGTCACGGCGCGCCGGGCAGGGCGCAGGACAGGCCGCCCGGCTTCGTCGAACCCTTCGAGCACGTGCGGGTTCGCCAGTTCGGGCAGTATCCCCCTGATCGGGTCGTCGAGCGAAACTGCGCCCGCTTCCACCAGTTGCATCGCCGCGATCGTTGTCACCAGCTTGGTCATCGACGCCAGCCAGAAGATCGTATCGGGTGCCATCGCCACGGAGCCGCCCGCCGTTGCCAGCCCATGCGCACCCACATAAATGTCGCCATCCGCACGCGCGACGATGCCGGCCAGGCCCGGAACGACACCTTGTGCTACGGCATCGGCCAGAACCGCGTTGATAGTCATGCCGCCTCAGCCGGCCACATGGACAGAGATGTGTCCGATTGCATTGGCATATAACTCCGACAGAAATTTACGGATGGGCGCTGCGGGACCGTTGATCTCGCCTTCACTGCGCCAGACGACGCGGGTCTGTTCGTTGGAAAGAGGGGCCAGCGTAATCGTGCAATCATAGCTCGTGATCCCGGGAAACGGCATTTCGCCGCTCGCCAGTACAACATAGCGAAAACGGCCGCCGGCAACCTCACACTCGACCAGTTGTTCGTGAATTTCCAGCCCGCGCGCCGATTTGACGATGCGGACGGCGCCCGGCCCTTCCCCGGTCAGCGTGGTGCCTGCGATGCTTGGAGCCAGCCGCTCTGGATGCCCGAAGTCCAACAGTACATCCCAGATGCGCTGCGCATTGGCGTCGATCGTCGCGCTGACGCTGGCCAGTTCGATCATCCAGCCCCCACAAAGATGCCGCCGTCCACAACCAGCGCCTGCCCGGTAACATAGGCGCTGTCGTCAGAGGCGAAGAACAGGGCAGCTTTGGCGATATCGTGCGGCACGCCAAGCCGCCCAAGCGGCGCGCGTGCGCTCCATGCCGCCGCGCGCGCGGGGTCGATCTTGCCTTTGGTCATGCCGGTCAGGATGGGGCCGGGCAGAACGGCATTGGCGGTTATGCCATCAGGCCCGAGTTCCACCGCCATGGCGCGGGTCAGTGCCAGCATCCCGGCCTTGGCCGCCGCATACGCCGCTTGTTCCGCCACCGCGCGATACGCGGCCACGCTCGACGTGGAAATGATGCGCGCCGCATCCGATTGTTTCAACAGCGGCACCAGGTCCCGGGCAATGCGAAAACCCGACCGCAACGACACGGTGAACATGCGGTCCCAGAATTCGTCGGTCATCTGCGCAAACGGCGCGCGCTGGTCGATGGCGGCGTTGTTGAACAGGATGTCCAGACGCCCGAAACGCCGGGTTACCGCCTTCACGAGCCGAGCGGGCGTGTCGGATGCCGCCACATCCGCCTCGAACGGCTGGATCGCGGCATTCGAGAAATGACCGACGACCCCCGGCAGATCGACCGCCAGAACCCGCGCGCCCTCACTCGCGAACAGCTCTGCGGTGGCGTGGCCGATGCCCGAGGCGGCGCCGGTGATGACCGCAACGCGGTTTTTAAGTCTGCCCGGAATTGCTGGTTCCTCTCTTGGGCTGATGAAGTCAGCTGATCATGTCAACAGGGTGATAAAATATCGTATGCCGTACCGGGGTCGCCCACAGCTGAGGCAACAACGGCAATTCAGCCTGATCAGCACATCTCATTTGCGATCCCATTACCGTCTCTACCGCGACCGGACCATGCGCGCCTCTCTGCTTATTTTAAAACTACCTATGGGTATGCTCCAAGTTCCGCACCTTAAGGACCGATGAAATGCCAAAAATCGCATATGAAAATATTCAGATGGATGACGCGCTGGCATCTTCTCAAGTTCGGATAATACACCGGCGCAAAGGGTACGGTCGCGGGCCCAGTATGCTAGGGGCGAGCGATGACGTCGGTGAGGGCGTGGATTTTGGTCGTCCAGCCCCCGCGTGAGCGACCGATCGCCTGGATCGAATGCCCCCTTTTCCGCCGAATGCCGCGCGCCGCGCCTTGATGTAGGTGCTGTCGATCGCAGTGCTCCGGGTCACCGCG
>JANXUK010000014.1 GCA_025356275.1 Sphingomonadales bacterium
CGCGGTGACCCGGAGCACTGCGATCGACAGCACCTACATCAAGGCGCGGCGCGCGGCATTCGGCGGAAAAGGGGGCATTCGATCCAGGCGATCGGTCGCTCACGCGGGGGCTGGACGACCAAAATCCACGCCCTCACCGACATCATCGCTCGCCCCTATGCGCTGATGCTGACGCCTGGCAATGTCAGTGACATCAAGGCCGCGCCTGCGCTGCTCGAACGCGCCGGACCGATGCGCTACCTGCTTGGCGACAAAGGCTACGACGCGGACCACCTGCGCCACGCGCTGCGCCAGGCCGGAACCGTCCCCGTCATTCCCGGCCGCCGCAACCGCAAGCGCCCAATCCGTAACGATCAAGAGCGATACCGGGGCCGCCACCTGATCGAAAACGCCTTCTGCCGTCTCAAGGATTTCCGCCGCGTCGCTACCCGCTACGACAAGCTCGCCGCCAACTTCCTGTCAGCCGTCGCGCTAGCCACCGCCGCCGCCTTCTGGCTTTGAATGAGTCTCAGCCGTAGCTCTTCGTGCAGAGCGGGGTCATTTCCCGACTTAAGTCGGATTGCCTGATTATAGAATAGTAGCAGACTGCAACCGTCAAACCGCCGTAAAAAGGCAGGGGTCTCAACATAACGTTGCACGAATGGGGAAAATTTCATGGCAAGCCGATCCGCTCGATTCATTCATCTCGCCACGTCCGCAATCGCCTTCATTGCGACCGACGCATCTGTCCATGCGCAAGATAGCAAATCCGGTCCGGTTGCCGAAGAGTCAGCAGACGGCCAAATCGGCAAGGTCAAGGTCACGGCTACCGACCAGACCGGAGCACCGGGCGCAGTGCCCCACGGCGCAAACGGTAGCAGCGACCCAACCGCGACGGAAGGTACGCGCAGCTATGCGCCAACCAAGGTCAATGTTGGCGGCAAGGTTCCGGTGTCGGTCAAAGACGTGCCGCAGACGGTCAGCGTCATCACGCGCCAGCTGATCGAGGATCAGCATCTCAACACCTTGACCGACGTCATGGAATTTACGCCCGGCGTTACGGTCTTGGAGCGGTTTGGTGCGGACCAGTTTTTCCCAAGCTTTTTCTCACGCGGCTTCCAGGTGCAAAACTTCCAGATCGATGGCGGCGCGCCGATCAGTTACGGCGCCGACGCGAATTACACTTCATCGCTGACGCCAGTTTTCGACATGTCAAAATATGATCACGTCGAAATCCTGCGTGGCGCGGGGGGAGCGTTTACAGGCACGGGGGACCCCGGCGGCGTGCTGAGTCTAGAGCGCAAACGCCCGACCGGCTCGCCGCAGATTCTCGGTGAATTGGGGGGAGGATCTTTTAATGCATTTCGCGCGAGCGCCGATTTTTCCGAGCCGGTCGTTAAAGACGGCTCGCTCAAGGTGCGCGCGATCCTGACTCACGACCAGCGCGACTACTTCTATCGGGTCGCTAACAAGACGCTCGACATGGCCTACGTCAATGCCGAGTTCGCCCCTTCCAGCACGACCCGCATCAACTTCGGCGGAAGCTATACCGACCAACGCGGCGTGCCCTTCGGGCAGGGCCTGCCGCGCTACACCGATGGCGGCGACATTGGCCTGCCGCGAGAGACCTGCCTGTGCCTTGCGTTCGGCAAATATCATACCAAGGAATTAGAGCTTTTTGCGCAGTTCGAGCATCATTTCAGCGACGACTGGGCGCTTAACGTCAATCTTACGTCCAACCGCCAACGGTCACTGCTGCTTGCAGGAGCTGTGCAACTGTTCAGCGGGATCAGCCGGGCCACCGGCATGGCACAATATGGCGCCAGCGTTTATGCCTCACGCCAATCCACCCGCTCGATCCAGGACCTGGCCGACGTATTCGTGACCGGCCGTTTCAGCATGTTCGGACGCGACCAGCACATCGTGGTGGGCATGAACTACCAAAAGCAGAACGATAAGCCAGTTCCTGGCTCGGGCGAGGGACAATATGCCTTTCCCGACACCAACGTGAACGTGTTCACCTTCGATCCCCGCGCCTACACCCTGCCGGCCGACAGCGCATTCCAGCCGCTGGGTTACACCGTGCGTGCACAGAACCGCTTGCAGCTGGCAGCCTATGGCTCGCTTCGTCTCGAGCCGCTCGCCCACCTGCACCTGGATATTGCCCTTCGCTACAACAGCTACAAGACCAATCAGCAATCCCATTATGACAATGGCTTTGGGTTTACGAGCGACACAAACAAGATATTCACGGAAGGCAAGCTTCTGCCTGCGGTTCTCGCCGCGTCCTACGATGTGACAAAAAACATGTCGGTTTATGCAAGTTACGCCGGCATCTATCAATCGCTGGCGTTGCAGCTGACCGCTAGCGGCCACTCGCTCCCCTCCGTGACGGGAACAAATATCGAGCTCGGCGTCAAGCGTACTGATTTTCAGGGGAAAATGACATCTACACTGTCAGTTTATCGCATCGTGCAAAATAATCTGCCAATCACTGACCCCAGCGTACCATATTTACCCGGAAACGACGCTATTGGCAGTACTTGCTGTTATATCTCGACCGATCGTAACCGCTCCGAGGGATTTGACCTAGAAATAACGGGAGCTGTGTTGCCGCGTCTGCAAGTCACCTTCAGCTACACCCACAACACCAACAAATACGATCCCGGCGCGGCTGCGCTGGCGTTTGGGAACAGCCAGAACCCGCTCGTCAGTGAGGCACCCAAGGATCTGGTAAAGCTGTTCACCGCCTACCGGCTCGGTTCATCGGGCGTGGCCGGCCGGATCACCCTGGGCGGCGGCGGTCGCTTGCAAAGCAAGGTCACAACGAATACTTTTGCCTGCATCACGACCTGCGGCCCGCTTACCCTCGTTCAGCCAGGATACGCGCTGCTGGATCTATTTTCTCGCGTTGTCTTGACTCGCAACCTCACGGTCCAGGTCAATGTCAACAATTTGTTCGACAAGCATTATTTTTCAACGATAGGCTCGATTTTCGGAAACAACTATTACGGTGAGCCGCGCAGCTTCGCAGCTGTATTGAGAAGCAAATTCTGAGCTAGTGCGGAACCGGTCTTTGGTCGGTTCCGCCCTGCCTGAATGCATGTCATCCCAATTGCACAACAGTCTGACAAATACGTCTTGGCGTGCATCGCACGGTCCAGGCGTCGTTACCATGGAGTTTGATCGTGAGCGTTACGGAATCGGTCGTCCAACTTGCGCCTTTGACTAACCGAGCAGAGGTCAAGGGTATGGAATATAAGCTGACCCCGACACAGCAAATCGCCTGCGATCGCCTTGAGCGGGTGATCGTCGCGGCACCGGTTGTCGGCCTTACCGGGGCACCCGGTTCGGGCAAGTCGACGATCCTCAGCCGCATCGCCGCCAAGCACGGCGGCACCGTGATCACTGCAGTGGAAATGGCGGACATCGCTGCTGGCGTTCCCGCCACTTCGTTCGAAACCGCAATCGGGGAGGCGATCGTCGAAGCGCTACGCACCTATCCGCTGGTCGTGGTGGACGATCTTCGCTTCTTCGCCGCACCTGGCTTCAATGCGTCCAGCCGCCCGGGATTTGTCCGCACCGTCCTCCAGCGGCTGCGCGTGCTCGCCACCGCGTCGGGCCATCGGCTCTTGTTCGCTGGTCATATCCCGGAATCCTGGGAGTCCTCGGGGGACCAGTTCGGGCCGCAGGCTGCGGTTGTCCAGCTCGGCTCGTTTGGGCCCGAAGATTATACCGCGATCGCCGAAACGCTCGCAGGACAACAGCGCGTTGCGAACGTCGACTTCGCGGCAGTGCATCGCTTTGCCGGCCACCTCAACGGCTATCAGCTCACGCTTGCGCTGGCGATGCTCGCCGACCGCGCGACGCTCGACACCGACACCGTCATCGCCTCCCTCAAGGAGAATGTGATGGTCTCGAACACCCGCGTCGACGAAGTCGAAGGCGTGACGTTCGACCAGTTGCCGGGCCACGAGGCGATCATCGAAGCCCTGCAGGCCAACATCGTGCTGCCGATGGAGAATCGCGAACTCGCGCACCGCATGGGATTGAAGCCGAAGCGCGGTGTCCTGCTGTTCGGCCCCCCCGGTACGGGTAAGACCAGCATCGGCCGGGCGCTGGCGCACCACATGCGCGGCAAATTTTTCATGATCGACGGTTCCTTCGTGAGCGAGCCGCCGGGTGCCTTCTTCGCCAAGGTCGAGCGCGTGGTGCAGGAAGCCAAGGAAAATGCACCCTCGGTCCTGTTCATCGACGATGCCGACGTGCTGTTCCAGATCAATCATATCGCGGGCCTCTCGCGCTATCTCCTTTCGCTGCTCGACGGGATCGAGAGCGAGACCGCGAGTGGCGTGTGCGTGATGATGACCGCGATGAACGTCCGCCCGATCCCCGAGGCACTGCTGCGCTCGGGCCGCGTCGAACTGTGGCTCGAGACGAAGCCGCCAACCGAAACGGTGCGCCAGAGCATCCTCGAACGGTGGACCAAGGACGCTCATGAGGCGTTTGCCGACATCGACCTCGCTGCGCTCGCCGCCGCAACCGAAGGCTTCACGCCCGCCGATCTCCGGCGCCTGGTCAATGACGGCAAGGCCTTGTTCGCTGCCGACATGGTGCGCGACAAGCCGCTGCGCCCGGTAACCGAATATTTCCGCGACGCGGTGGCCGAAATCATCTCCGTGCGCAACCGCATGGCCGACTCGCTCGGTGATCCGCAGTTGCGCCTGGCGGCGCGCGGGGCGGCGCCCGGGGTGGACCGCTATGGCCAGAACGCCCATGAAGGCGAGCAGGGCTGGTGACGACCGGTACGGGCGCCAGATCAACGGCTGGCCAACTGGACCTCGACTACACGCGCACGATGCTCGACAATGGCCTGGTCGTGATCGTTCACGAGGACCCCAGTGCCACGGCGGTGTCGCTGTCGGTCTGCTACCGGGTCGGGTCGAAGGATGAGGGTCCCGGCCAGACAGGAAGCGCACATTTGTTCGAGCATCTGATGTTCACCGGCAGCGCCAATTTGCCGGGCAATTTCGCGCCGCACCTGACGGCCGCAGGGGCAACCCGGATCAACGCCTATACGACCCCCGATCACACCTGCTTTTTCGCGACGGTGCCCCCCGGCGCGCTCGAGTTCGCGCTGTACGCCGAGGCGGACCGCATGGGACCATCGTTCCGCGATCATCTCGATCATGCCGGGCTCGCCCAGCAGCAGGCGATCGTGCTCGAAGAAAAGGCGCAGCGTGAGGGCAGCCCGGCAGGGAGGGTGCCCGAAATCATCACTCGGGGCTTGTTCCCGATCGGCCACCCCTATCGCCACACCGTCATCGGATCGGTCGAGGACATTGCCGGAATGACGCTCGACGCGGCGCGGGAGTGGCACCGGCGATTCTATGGGCCGGACAATGCCGCGATCATCATCGCCGGGCCAATCGATCCGGCGGCCGTGGTCGAGACGGTCAGAGCACATTTCAGCTACCTCGAACGCGCCGGAGCACGGCCCGAGGCTGAGGTCTGGATCCCGGCCTCGTCCCTTCGCCGTCGCGACCGGACCGAGATAGCGGCGGAGCATGGCGGGCTGATCTACCTGGCATGGCCCGTTCCCGAGGCAACCGATTCCGCGCGTGTAGGGCTTGAACTGGTCGCAGCGCTTCTCGCTGGCAGCGAGATTTCGGAGCTGCAACGAGCCCTCGTCCGCCCTGGGGGAGCGCTTAACGTCTCCGCAGGGGTGACGCCGGGCGCGCTTTGCAGTCAATTCGTGGTCAGCATCGTGCTCGACACCGGCGCCGATCCACGTATCATTGAGGCGCAGGCGCGCAACACGATCGCGACGTTCCTTGCCGGGCCCGCCCCTGCCGAGGCGATTGACCGGCTGCGCGGTGGTCGCCGCGCGGGGATAGCCTTGGCGCTGGGTCAACTCGGAGCAAAGGTGCGCCTGATGATCGAGGGCGAGATGCTGAGCCGAAACCCTGGCGCATTCCAGCACGTCATGGTTGAGCTGGATAGGGCCGGGGCCGAGGATTTGCTGAGCGCCGCGCGGCGCTGGCTCGGCAACGAACCCTTCGTACTTGTTGCCCATTCAACGGCGCGCAGCGAAGCCGTCGTTACGCCAAGCCTGCGTCCGGGACGCCCGGCGATCTCGGCTGAGGGCGCCGAAATCGTCGATCCGCCATTTGACACGAAGGTGCTGCCCTCCGGATTGCGCCTGACAAAGGCGCCGCGCGCGGGCGCGCGGGACTTTCTCATCACGCTTGAACTGGCGCGCGGCACGGGCAGCGAAGCGCCAGCCGAGCGCGGCCTGACGATGCTCGTCGCGGCAATGCCATTCCACGGCATCGGCGCGCGCGATGCCGTTGCGCTGCGGCGGTTTACCGACGAAACGGGCATCCAGCTTGGCATGGGGGCCTCCGCATCGCACTTCTCACTCCGCATAGGTGGTCCCGCTTCGGCAGCAACTGCCGCCGCCGCGATGCTCGCCGACCTTGTCCTCCGTCCGCGGTTCGAAGCCGACATCCTGGAGCAGCACAAGCACGAGCAAGGGCGTGTGCTTCAAGCGGCCGCCTCCGATCCGATGATGATAATGTCGCGCCTGCCTGCGGCCCTGCTCTACGGTACGGACTCGACCGAAACGCGCCTCGCCGAAGGGGTGGCGGAGGTCGTCGGGGGGTCCACGGTCGCACAGCTCGAAGCGTTTCACAGGCGCCTGTTCAACCCGAGCGGTGCGACGCTGCTTGCGCTTGCCGATCCGGCGACGCTGGCCGCGCTGGGTGAGGCCTTTGGTGGCTTGCTTGCGGAGTGGACCGCCGGGGCGCCGCTTCTGCCCGAGCCTGTTCGTCCGGCGCTTCCCGAGCGCAATCAAGAGTGTGTACATCTGATCCCCGGGGGGCCTGCCGATCAAGCCCTCGTGACGCTGGCGACCCTCCTCCCGGCCCGCGAAGGACTATCGAATGAAGTCGCAACCGCCGCTTTGGCATATGTTGTTCAGCACCGGCTCCATGCCCGGCTGCGGGACGAGCTGGGCTGGACCTACGGCGTCGGCGCAAGCGTGATCTCCACCGAGCTCCCCGGCCTGCCGCCCAGGCTACAGGTGCAGGGCGCAATCGCCGCCGAGCATGTCGCCGAGGCGATCGTGGAAATCAGGGCGGTTCTCGCAGGGCTGGCATCCGGGTCGCCGCCGACCGGTGCGGAACTTGCGGATCATCGGGCACAGACGCGCGCTGGGCTTTTGGCGTCGCTCGCCCACAGCGACGGCACGGGCGCAGCGGTATCGGGAGCAACCCGCCTCACCAACCCGGTCACCTTAAGCGCGCGAATCGAGGAGCTAAGTGTCCTTGATCCCTCAGCGGTGCGCGCCGTTGCAGCCGACGTGCTTTCTAACGGCCCAGCCGAATGGGTGATCGCTAGTTCGGCACCCGCATTGGCAGACCAACTGGTAGCAGCGGGAATGCCAGTCTTGGGGATGCCCGTCTCGGGAATGCGCAGTCAATGAAGCTCTGGCGAAAAAAACCGCTTCCGCAACCGACCCGTGTGTTCAAGTCGCACGTCCGCGCGGATGAGCGTAGCTACGCCATCGATCGCCTGTTTTTCGCGCGCATCTGGCGGCTGGCCAAGCCCTACTGGACTCGTCGCCAAGCCTGGCCGTCCTGGCTCGCGCTGGCAACGCTGCTCGCGCTGACGCTTTCGTTCAGCATCGGCGGCGCACAAATGTCCAACCTGTCCGCAGCCCAGACCAATGCGCTCGTGGCGAAGCAGGCTCATCAGTACTGGAGTTTGTGGCTGCTGTTTACCGGCGCCGGCCTGATACGCTTCGCCGCCAGCATCGCGCAGCAATATGTCGGTGGCCGGCTCAACCTTCATTGGCGCCAATGGCTGACCCTGCACCTCGTAGACCGCTATCTCGAGCACCGTACCTACTACGAAATCACCATCGACCAGCAGATCGACAACCCCGACCAGCGCATCCAGGAGCAGGTTGGTCCGTTTGTCGAAGCGATGAGCGGTATTCCCACGCAACTGCTTGGGGCCACGGCCGACATCGTCGTGCAAGTCGCGATCCTCGCCGCCATTTCCAAGAGCATGTTGGTCGCAACGATCGGCTACACCATCTTCCAGACCGTGCTGACCCTGTTCCTGTATCGCCCCACGATCCGCCAGAACTGGAATTCCACCGTGGCCGAAGCAGACCTTCGCTACGGGCTGCTACACGTCCGCGACAACGCCGAGACAATTGCCTTTTACAACGGCGAAAGCGCGGAGCGCGAGCATATCGAAAGCCGCACTGCGCGCGCCATCTTCACGCGCATCGTGATCCTGAAATACACTCAGTTCATGTTCCTGGTGGAACAGGGGTCGAACCTGATCTGGGGTGCCATGCCGATGGTGCTGATTGCCCCGCTCTACATCGCCGGGCAGATTCAATATGGCCAGATCATGCAGGGCATCATCGCGGCGTCGCTGATCCTGCAGAGCCTGACCGTTCTGATGCGCTACATCCCGACGCTAAGCCAGATGGCACCCATCGCCGTGCGGCTGGCTGAGATCCAGGAGAAATTTGCAAGCCTGCAAACGGCGCGGGCCGCCTCCGAAGTTGACCGGATCCGCTTCATGCCCAATGACTTCATCCGATTGACGGGTGTCGCGCTCGAAACGCCGGGAGGGGAGCAGCACCTCATCTCCGACCTCTCATTCGAAGTCCGGCCGGGGAAAAATCTTATTATCGTCGGGCAGACAGGATCGGGCAAGAGCGCGTTGCTCCGGGCGATGGCGGGATTGTGGACGCGCGGTTCGGGCGTCATCGAGATGCCGCCGCGCGAAGACACGCTGTTCCTTCCGCAGCGGCCTTACATGGTGCTCGGCCCCTTGCGCGACCAGCTCTTCTACCCCAAACGTGAACGCATCCTTGGGGATAGCGAACTCCAGGCGATCCTTGAGCGGGTAGGGCTGCCCGAGCTTGCCGAGCGCCATGGAGGATTCGATGCGGAGGCGAGTTGGGGCACGCTCTTGTCGCTTGGTGAGCAACAGCGAATCGGTTTCGCCCGCATCTTAATCGCGCGCCCGAAATATGTGCTGCTTGACGAGGCCACCAGCGCGGTCGATCTGGCGATGGAACATCAATTGTATAACTTGCTGCGGCGATCGGGTGCCTGTTACGCCAGCGTCGGCCATCGTCCAAGCTTGGTGGCCTTCCACGAGCAAGCTCTGAGGATCGCGCCAGGCGCCTGGACGCTGCTGCCGGCAAGCGAACTCGCTGCCGAATTCAACAGGCATGGGACAGACATTGAATGAGCGGGACGAAGCAGAAGGATCCGACTATGGTTCGAACAGCGTTTCGCACGGGTGTGTCGGCGGCCAGCCTCGCCGCGATGAGCTGGCCTGGGCACGCTCTGGCAGCCGCGCCCAGCCCGATCTCGGTCGGCGGGATCATTGCCGACGCGACGCCGACCGTGAAGCTGGTCATCGCGCTGCTGCTGATCATCTCGGTCGTGTCCTGGGCGATGCTCGGTGCCAAGACCGTGCAGTTGCGAGCCGCGTTCAGCTCGATCGAGCAGGCGCGCGATCTGCTCGCCCGGTCTCCTTCGCTTTCGACCATAGGCGACGTGGGCGACGGCGCCGTTCGCTGGCTGCTCAAGGACGCTAACCGGGAGCTCGACCATTCGCGCGGCCTCAAGTCGATCGGTAGCGGCGGCACGACCGAGCGGGTGGCCCTGACGCTCGCTCGGAGCGAGGATCACCTCGCCCGCCGCATTGGCGCGGGGGTCAGCTTCTTCGCGACGGCAGGCTCGGTGACGCCATTCGTCGGCCTGTTCGGCACGGTCTGGGGGATCATGCACAGCTTCATGGGCATCGCGCAGGCTAACAGCACCAGTCTCGCGGTGGTCGCGCCTGGCATTGCCGAAGCGCTGCTGGCCACCGCGGTCGGCCTTGTCGTGGCCATCCCGGCGACGGTGATGTACAATGTCATCGGCAAATGGGTCGGGGCCTATCGCTCGCGCCTGACCGATTGCTCGGCCGCGATCCTGTGTATCGTCAGTCGCGACATCGAGCGCGGCCAGCAGCCGCACCTTGCGCCGGTTCCATCACGAGCGGAGGCCTGAGTATGGCCGGGCTGCTGGGTCCGCGGAACGACAACGGGTTTGAACCGTCGGGCGAGATCAACGTCACGCCGCTGATTGACGTGATGCTCGTGCTGCTGCTGGTGTTCATGATCGCGGCACCGATTTCGACATCTAACGTTCCGATCGAGCTTCCCGGCGCATCGTCCAAAACTCCGCCGCCGCCCGAACATCCAATCGTCGTCAGCATCCGAAACGACCTCTCGATCTATCTCGCCGATCGCCGCATCGACGGCAACCTGCTGCTCCCGGAACTCAAGCGGGCTGGCGCAACCGGGGGCAGCACGATTTTCCTGCGCATCGACAAGCGGGTCGCTTACGGCGATACGCTCGGGGTGCTTGACGCGCTACGCAGCGGCGGCTTTGTCAAGGTCGCTCTGGTTGGGCTGACCAAGGCCGAGCCGTGACCGCCGAACAGCCTATCCCCGACGCCCAATGGCAGCGCGCTGTTCTGATCGCGCTTGCGTTCCATGCCACCGCCATCGCCTATCTCCTTGCCCGCCCGTCCGCGCCGGTGGCAAGACAGTCCGAAATGGCACCGTTCGCGGTCGAACTTTCAGAACCAAGCCCGCCGCCCCCCGCCCCACCATCCGATCTCTCGGTCGATCAAACCCGCGCCGAAATCGTTCCGCAGCCGGTGCGGGCCCCGCCACCGATCGCCGACCTGGTTGCCACGTCGCATGGCACGATCGCTGAAACCAGACCGTCCCCACGCGTCGTCACCCCCACAGCGCCCGCGCTGGCTCCGGCTAAGGCCGCCGCCGCGCCGCCTATGGCCCCGGCGGCGCCTTCCAGGCTGAGCACGGCCCGGGTCTTTGGCGCGTCGAGCTCGACCGCCAGCGCGGTGCCGACGTGGGAAGCCGAGGTGCGCGCTCGGCTTGAGCGCGCCAAGCGCTACCCGGCGGGCGCGCGCATTATGAAGCAGCAGGATACGGTCACCGTCGTCTTTCACGTCGACGGCAGTGGCAGGGTTTCGGGCGGTCGGATCAAGCGCAGCTCGGGCTTCGAGGAGCTCGAAGGCGAATCCCTGTCGCTGATCGCCCGGGTCTCGCCGCTCCCGCCGCCGCCGGGGGGGGCCGCGCGCGACTTCAGCGTGCCGATCCAGTTCCACATCGACCCGTGACCACGTCCACCCCGCATCCCTCAGTAGGCGAGCTGCCCGCCCATTGGCTCGAGCATTTGTTCGGCGCGTCTTTGACGAACTCGAGCGAATCATTCTGGAAGGTTCTGGCCGAATGCCTGCTCGAAGCGCTGCCGCATGACGTCATCGTTATCTGGCAGACGTTCGGCGTCACGGTTCATGAGCGCAGGCCGGACGGCGTCCCTGCGGTTGAGGAGAATGGTGAGCGAGGCCAGGCACTGCGCTCGCCGAGCCTTTACACCGCGCTAAACTTGCCCTTCTCCGACCGCGTCCGGGATTTCGACGACAACCTGCTCGATCACGTGGGCTTTGCTAAGCATCCTGCGCTCCGCTCGCTGCGTCCGCTGCACGCTTGCTCGCTTGATTTTCTGCAGCCTGTCCAGCAGCTTGGCGCGACCCTTATCGCCTACGGGCCAGCGAAGTCGTCGAACACACGCCATGGCTTTCTTGACCAGCTCCGCCCCCTGATCAAGCGGGTCTACCTGAGCTTGCTCGAACGCGAGCGCCATATGGCAACCGGGGTCGGCCTGGGCGAATTCCTGCGGGAGGTCCCGGTCGGCCTGCTGATGGCGGACTGGTTCAAGAATGTGCGGTTGGTAAACGACGAGGCCTATCGCCATTCGGTGATGTGGAACGAGGGATCGCGCTCCGCCAGCGTCAAAGCGGCTCGTGAACGCTTCGCCGTTGCCGAAGAGATCCAGCAAGGCTGGGAAAGCCTCCAGGCCAACTGGATCGAATGTTTGCGGGGCCAGGCCGAACCCCGACCGCCGCTGGTGATCGTCAATAAGCGCGACCCGCTTCTCAGAGCGACGGTGAGCCTTATCCACAGCCAGGAGAGCCACGCCGGAACGCCTTTTTTCATGACCCGCTTCTCCTCGGTACATACCAGGTCGGCAGATGCCGTGCTCTTCGCCACACCGCAGCAAATATCGGTCCTCGCTGAACTTTCTCCCGCCGAGCGTTCGGTCGCCGTTCTGGTGGGGCAAGGGCTCAGCAATCGCCAGATTGCGGCCCATCTCAGCCGGGAAGTAAGCACGATCAAGGATCATCTCACCAAAGTCTACAGCAAAACGAGGGTGGTTTCCCGCAGCGCACTAACACACCTGCTCAACCGATCATGACGTATTACGACCCCCAAGATGGAGTACGCGCTGACGGACAGCTGCCCAAGATGCAAATCATTGGGTTGATCGGTGGGATGAGCTGGGAGAGTACGGCGGTCTATTACCGATTGATCAACACCTCAGTGCGTGAACGGCTCGGCAAGCTCCACTCTGCGGAAATCTTGCTGCGCTCTGTCGATTTCGATCAAATCATCACGCTCCAAAAAGCCTCGCAGTGGGAAGAGGCCGGGGCCTATCTGGGAAAGATTGCAGAGATGCTCACGCAGGCAGGCGCCGGCCCTCTGCTCATCTGTACGAACACCATGCATCTCGTGGCCGACCACGTCCAAGCACGCTCCGGCGGACGCCTGATTCACATCATCGACGAGACCGCTCGTGCAGTCTTGCTGGAAGGCTGTCGCCTCCCACTTGTGCTAGCGACGAGTTACACCATGGAACATGGCTTTTATGCAGATCGAATGGCAGCCAACGGCTTGGCGGTGCTTATGCCAGAGCCTGCTGATCGCACCACCGTACACAACATCATTTTTGACGAGTTGTGCCGCGGGATAGTCAACCCTGCCTCCCGATTCAAATTGCTGGAAGTCATTGCCCGTGGTCTTGCGGCTGGCGCTGACAGCGTTATTCTAGGCTGCACAGAGATTTGCATGATCCTGGACCCGAAGGCGCTAGGATTTCCCTGCTTTGATTCCACGGCGATTCACGCTGAGGCAGCGGTTACGCGCGCTCTCAGTGTCTGACCCAAATTAAGTTGAGTGATGCCAGTCAGTTGCGCTTGGGTCGGTCATGGTCCCAGCGGTGGTGTAGTTTTTGACGGTAGCGAAGCTGATCGGTCGCGCGCGCATTCATGAAACTGACGCGGCCGTTCAGCTTTGCGGATGGCCATCGGAGATCTTCGGATAAAGTAGGATTGCACACTCAGGGGTGACGACTCGAAAGTGTTTTACGTACGCCAGCCAAGAACGCAGGGTGAACGACAACGGCCCGATCAGCGTGATGGCCACACCCAGCGGCAGTAATGATCTTCATCGCTATGCAGGAATGTCTCGCCGCAATTCTTTTCCAGCTGATAGGTTCTGGTGTCGGTGTCATCCGCCAAGCTCGTGACCAGTTGTTCGCTGTGGGACACGACCACGATCTGGCATGTCTTTGCCGCCGAGGTAAGGAGCCTGGCGAGCGGGTCCAGCAAGGTCGGATGCAAGCTGGATTCCGGCTCGTTGAGGATAAGGATTTCCGGCTTGCTCGGTGCGAGTAGCGCTGCGCATAGCATGACGTAGCGCAAGGTGCCGTCTGACAGTTCGCTGGCGCGCAACGGCCGGAGCAGACCTCGCTGCCGCATAGATACACTGCCGTCCTCACCGTTGCCTACCGACGATTCGGGAAACGCATCCTCGATCGCATCGCCGAAGGCTCGACTATCGCCGATCGCACGGATCGTCGCGATTGCTGCAGCCAGGTCGGCACCGTCATTGGCCAGCGCCGGTGTGTAAGTGAGGATTTGAGCCCGTCGTGCCGGCGCGTCCACGTCGATGCGCAGGTTGTCGTAGAATCGCCAGTTGCGCATGCGCTCACGCATGAGAAGCATTTCCAACCCGTCCTCTCGATCGGAAGAATGCGTAACCATACTGTCGAAGGAATGAAGGTTTTCCAGCCCGGTCCGCCATTCGCCCGTGGTTGCCCGCCGGACACGGACCATCGGGCCGCGGCGTTCCGCGAACAGGTTCGACCGGCCGAGAACGCCGCCTGTCCACATCGCCTCGACCTTAATCTCTGGATCGAAGGCGAACGCCGAGCCTGGTGAGGGCAGACCTAGATCGATCGCATAGCCCAGATCGTCACCGGAAAAGCCGAGGCGCAGACTGACCGGGCCGGATCTTACGGTCCCTTGGATAGGGACCTTGCCGGTCCGCATGTCGTTGCTGATGCGCTCCGGGTCTGCCCATAATGTTGAGTGCAGGCCACCTTCCCGCGCCTGTGAGTTGACCAGACGCCCCTGCGCCACGTCGGCAAGCAGGCGCAGTGCGCGGTAGATGCTCGACTTGCCGGTTCCGTTGGCGCCAGTGACAATCGTCAGTGGAGCAAGCGGCAGCTTGATGTCGCGAAGCGAGCGATAGCCAGAAATGGCTAGCTGCGAGATCACCGGCAATCCCTCCGCCTCAACGCTTGAACGGAATGATGACGGATTGATCGAGGAAGGCGCGCATACAGAGGTGGTCCGGTTTTTCTGACAGGTTGGCGGCTTGGATAAGCTGCCCGGTTGGGTATTACGCCGCCAGTCGCGCGGTGTTGCAGCCGCTGCCCCATGCGCGCACCAGCGACTACGAGGAGGTGATCGCTACCGTCACCTCAACCAGCAGCTTCACGCTGAGACTGGCGGGCGGGCGTGGGGTTGATCTTGGCGCGCTGCCAATGAAGGCGCTGCTGCGCGCGCAATCCGGGGCTCGAACCGGCGATGATCGAAGACGTGTTCTACGGTTGAGCCAACCAGTCGGGCGAAGACAATTGCAATGTCGCTCGTATGAGTAATCAAGCATGCCGTGCTGCGCAGCACCTGAGATAGCGCGTGCGGGTGTTACGTCATGGCGAAAGTTGCGGCGCGACGTTCGGCGGGGGAACGCGCCGGCCCAATGTCCAGGCGGTTGCCGACCACGCGCAGGAACGCGCCCGGCGCACCGGCCGATCGGAACGACACCCCGGTTCCGGCGAGCCCCTCGATTTGGTGGAAACCCGTCCGCGCGGTCGCGGCGACAAGCTGCACCGCGGTACCGGGCTGGTCGCTCACGCGCAGATCGGGGCGCGTGATCGGGGTGAGGGCATTAGCGGTGTGCGATCGGCCGGACGGCATTGTGCGAAATTGCGTGGCGGCAATCGGGCCATCGCCGATCGCGACCGCATCGCCGGTCACCACGATAAAGCGCCCGGGCTGGTCGATCGGCGACAAGCGGTCGGGCACCGGTCCGTTGCCGACCGGAATGCCAAAGTCCGGCGTGCCGTCGGCGCGATAATAAATCCGCTGCATCCGGGTATGGCGGTTGGGGTCCAGCAGCGGATCACCCTGAATCTTGTCATAATCGCGCCCATGGTAGACGAGCACGTCGCGGCCGCTTTCGTCGACGGTAAAGCTGTTATGGCCAGGCCCGAACACGCCCGTAGCCGCCGCCGTGGCGAATACCGGAACCGGCGATTTTGCCCAGTTGGCCGGAGCCATGATGTCAGCGTCCGCGCTGCATGTCAGCATGCCCATGCAATAGCGCGCATCGGTGGCGCTGGCAGAATATGTCAGGAACAGCCGGCCGTTGCGTTCCAGTACGGCGGGTGCCTCGTTGACTTTGTAGCCCTGAACTTCCCAACCGAGCGTGGGTACCGAAAGCCGCGCCGGCGGACGCGCCAGCGTCAGTGCGGAAGCGAGGGGGGCCAGATATAAGTTGCTATTCGTGTCTATCCCTGGTTCGCGTTGCGCCCAGCATAAATAGCGTTGTCCACGGTGCACGAAACTGGTGGAATCGAGCGTAAAGCTGTCCCATGGCGTCTGCAGCTGACCCAGCAAAGTCCAGCGGCCGGTCATCGGGTCGGGCCCATCGCATGTTACCGCGTATGTGCGGATGCGGAACACGTCCTGCCCGCCGCCGCTGGGACCGGCGGCGAAATAGATCGTCCAGCGCCCGTCGACCAGATGCAGTTCGGGTGCCCAGATAAAACCCGACAGCGGCCCCCTGGTCTGGTGCCGCCACAGCACCGCCTCGGTCGCGGTCGACAGCCCGGCCAGCGTCCGCGACCGGCGAAGCGCCAACCGGTCGTATTCGGGCACCGATCCGATCATGTAGTACCAGCCATCGGTATGGCGCATGACTTGCGCATCGGCGCGTTGGCGGACTAGCGGGTTGACCGGTACGGGAGCGGTTATCGGGGCAGCACGCGCCAGCGCGGGCACGCGGATGGCAACCGGCAGAGCGGCCAGCCCGGCCACGATAGTACGCCGCGAGATGCGAATATGCATGGCCTGCTCCTAAAAAAAAGGTCGGCGTCAGGGCTGGGCGACGGGCCAGCCGTCTGCAGTCCAGCCCAGTGACGCAATGCGCAGCGTCGGCACGCCGCCATGTTGTGAATCGTAAGAATGATAGGCGATGATCGCGCGATCGCCAATTTTCAGAATCGAGGCACCGCCGGGTCCGCGCCAGCGGTGAGTCTTGTCCAATTGCCCGTGCAGCACGATCTGGCCTGCGCCTTTCATCAAAGGCTTGCCATCATAATCGAGATAAGGCCCGGTGACATCCTTGGACCGGCCGACGATTTCATAATACGTGCTCGCCGCCCCCCGGCAGCAAAAGTCGTACGAGACGAACAAGTAATAATACCCGCCGTGGTCGAGCAGCGCTGGGGCCTCCGCCGCATCGGGGGTGGCCCGTTGCGCCAGTGAATACACGGTCTTGTCCTCGGCCGACGGTTTGCCGGTTGCGGGATCGAGCCGGATCAGCTTGATCCCGCTCCAAAAACTGCCGAACGCTAGCCATTGCCGGCCATCGCGATCGATGAACGCGTTGGGGTCGATGGCGTTGAAATCATCCTTGCCGTGCGAAACAATGACCGCGCCCTGATCGGTCCACTTGGTGCCGGGCGCGGCGGGATCGAGCGATGGGGACGTGGCCAGGCCGATTGCCGAATGGTTGCTGCCGAATGTGGATACGGCGTAATACAACCGGTACTGACCGTTGGCGAAACTGACATCGGGTGCCCAGATGCCTTTGGCCCCGGTGATTTCGTGTCTGGCCCATTCCGGAATGTCGGGAAATACGCTGCCGACGCGTTGCCAGGTGACCATATCGGCCGATTTGCGGATGGAAATCTGCCCAGTCGGTTCGGGCTTGCTGCTCGTGGCAAAGACGTAATAGTCATGACCGTCGCTGGCGATCGCGGGGTCATGGACCGGCGTCAGGTCACCGGTGAGCCGATCGTTAAGCGGACCGGTCGCCGGGGTTTGCGCAATCGCCGCTGTAAGCGGAAGCAGCAGCGCAATGGCCGAGGAAAAGATCAAGCCCTTGGTCATGCGCCGCGCCTCATTTTTTCAGGAATACGTCAGAACTTGAAACGGACGCCGCCGCCAAAAGTCCGATCATACTGGCGGGTATCGCGCGGTTCGTACGCCGACGATCCAAAGTTGTCGTGATAGCGCCGATCAAGCAAGTTGGTGGCATCGAACGTCAGCGTGATTTTGTCGTTCAACGCATAGCTGGCAGAAAAATCGAGGAACGCCAGCGGCTGTACGACGATCCGGCCATCGCTGTTGTACGGCGGATAAGTCGATGAGTAACTGTCGACGTACTTGCTGCGCCAGTTGTACGCCAAGCGGGCCGAAAATCCGTATTTTTCGTAAATCCCGACGAGATTATACGAATATTTTGACGTCAGTACGATCGCCTGTTGCGTGGTCATCCCGTTGGCATCCGGCGGCGACTGGACATGGCCATCAGCCAGCGTAAAGTTGGCTTGCGCGCCAAACCCGCTCAATGCGCCAGGCAGGAAATCGAAGAACTGCTGATACCCGACCTCGATCCCTTTAAGCTCGCCGGTACCGCTGTTGCGCGGCCGGCTGACCAAATACGTCTGGTTCTGGCCGCCCGACCCGACAAACGTTTCAGGTGCCGCATAAGTCTGAATATAGCCGTTCAGTTTCTTGTAAAATCCCCCGATCGTGATCGAACCGGTGTTGGAAAAATACCATTCGAACGTCATGTCGAGGTTATCGGCTCGCACCACCTGCAAATTGGCATTGCCGCCGCTGCCGGTGCCGATCGCCCCGCCGGTGATACCTAGCTGAGTAAGGCTGGTTGCCGGGTCGAGCTGGGCGAATTGCGGGCGAAAGATCGATTTGCTGCCGATCAGCCGCGCCACAATGTCCGGCTGCAACTGCGCCTTGATCGTAAAGCTGGGCAATACCCGGAAATCGCTGCTGTGGGTGTTGATTGGGGTCAATGTCGTGATGGTCGCCGGGGCCCCCGGGGCCGGGTTCGCCACCGCATGGGTATCGACTTGCGTGGCCATCAGCCCGGTTACCGTATTGACCAGGCGAGCGCCAAACACGCCGGTGATCGGCACCGAGCCCAGATCGAGCCCGTATCCGGCCTCGGCATAACCGGCGTAAGTCTGCTCTTTCAGCCCGAACGTCAGCGCGGGATCATAAGCCCGACCCGATGCCGGGATGCCCGCAATCTGGCGCAGTTGCACGATGTTGTTGCGGATAAAGCTGGTGTCCGCCAGCGCAAAGCCGTCAACCCCCAACAAGCCATCGATGATCCCGTTCGGCGCATGCGACACTAACCCGGGAAACTGCGAACCCGGCAGGAAACCCAACGGGAAACCGCTGCCGTTAGTGCCGCCCGAATTGCCGCTGCGATCGGAATAGCGCCAGCCGGCCTTGAAGGTGCGGATAAATCCGCTGCCGACATCAAACGCCAGATCGCCGCGCCACGCATATTGCTTACTGCTGGCCGAGTTGGCGTTGTCGAACAACGTGAGCAAGTTAAGGACCGAACCGTCGCGATAATTAAAGCCGTTGAAATTGACGTTGGGCGTGCCGTTCGCATTGAAATTATAGGTGATCGAGGGAACGACATAAGCCGTGTCGAGCACGAATTGCTGGTTGAACACTTTGCTGTCATTATACGTGAACTCGGTCGAGATCGTTGCGCGTCCAGGGGTCCAGCGTAGGCCGATATCACCCTGATAGTTATCGGTTTTTTGCTTGAATGCCTGCTTGCTGCTGATCGTGAAATTGTTCTGGGTGGTGATGGACGATGCGACCGGCGATCCGGTTTCCGAACCCGCCGACCCGGCTTGCGCGGTGGTCGCGACGACATTGCCGGCCTTTGGCAGGCCGACGAAAAAGTCGACGCTGTAATCGTTGCGATAACCGGTAAACAGGCCGTCGGCATAGATTTCCAGGTCGGCGCTCGGCTTCCACTGCAGCGAGATATTGCCACCGATGCGCTTGCGGTCGCCATCGGTAACCAGGCCGCCCACGGTGTCGGGGATCAACAGCGGCTGGTTTCCGGTCGCCGCATTGGTAAACGGGTTGAACCCGAAATTGAACCCGGTCTGATCCTCATAGCGACGCCGATTATACGACCCGCCAATCAGAATGCCGAACTCCTGCCCGGCCGAATTGGTCCAATGGTTGCTGACCAGGCCGCTGCCGATATAGCTGCCCTTTTTGGACTGATCGCCATAGATACCGCGCGCCCCGCCGGCGACGCGCAGCCCCTGGAAATCGAACGGACGGCGCAGGCGGATGTCGATCGCGCCGGCGATCGCGCCTTCGACCTGGTCGGGGCTCTGGGTTTTGTACGTATCGATCCCGGCGACGAGTTCGGCGGGGATGTCGGCCAATTGGACGCCGCGACCCGTGCCGGTGAACGTCTCACGGCCGTTGATATACGTCTCGATGTCGGGCAACCCACGCAGCTGGACCGACGTCGCCTCGCCGCTGGCCCGCGTTACCTGAATGCCGGTTACGCGCTGCACCGCGTCGGAAACGGTGTTGTCGGGCAGCTTGCCAATGTCTTCGGCAACGATCGAATCGACGACCTGAACCGCCTTGCGCTTGATCGCCTGGGCGCCCCGAAGGCTGGCGCGAACGCCGATGACGGTAATGTCATTGGTCGTCGCACCGGCCTGGTCGGCGGCAGCGCCGCCTTTGGTCGGGGTTGCGATCGGCGCACCTGTCGAACCGGACGCGGTCTGCGCAGCGGCAGACGCCGCCATGGTAATTGCGAGCCCCGTACCCGACAGCAGAAAAAACAAATTCTTTGCTGGCGTGCGCATCAACGTCCCCTCCATGAAACCCGCTCCGTTGCGAGCGGCTGTTGACGCTTCTTTATACTCCGACAAATGATATGACAAGCGGAATTCCACGCTCACCGCGATCGCTCACTGTAAATGTGTATTTCGGGTCACGCCGACCGCAACAGCAATCAATCGTCGGCGACCGGCCACCCATCCGCGCCCCAGGTAACTGGCGCGATGCGCAGCGTCGGAGCCCCGTGGCTGGTTTTGTCATAAGCATGATAGACGACATAATCGCGCCCATCGCGGTCATGCAGCCACCCGGCATGCCCCGGACCGCGGAACCGGTCCTGTTCCTGCAAGTCGGCGCGCAGAAAGATCGTACCGCCGCTGTCCATCATCGAACTGCCGTCTTTGCCGACATAAGGACCGGTGATGTCGCGAGCACGGCTGACCACGGTGTAATACGTGCTGTTCGCGCCCTTGCAGCAGTAGTCGTAACTGGCGAGCAAGTAGTAATAGCCGCCGTGCGCCACGATGAACGCTGCCTCGATCGGTGCCGGCCCGCCCGCCGGGGCGGGACGACGTGCGATCGCATACGGTGTTTCGTGCGGGTCGAGCAGTTTTCCGGTGTGCGGATTCAGCGCGAACAGCTTGATGCCGGTCCAGAAACTGCCGAGTGCGAGCCAATGCCGCCCTTGCGCATCAACCACATGGTTGGGGTCGATCGCGTTGAAATCGTCGGTGGCGGTTGACATGACCACCATGCCTTCGTCGTGCCAGCCATATCCCGGTGCTTTGGGGTCGAGCGTCGGGCTGGTGAACAGGCCGACGGCCGAACGGTTCGACCCGAACGTCGATACGGCATAGTAAAGCAAGTACCTGCCGCCGACATAGGAAATGTCGGGTGCCCACATGTCCCTGGTGCCCGGCACCGCATTGGCCGCCCAGCCGGGCAGATGATCGATCAGGCCGGGCTGCGCTGTCCAATGGATCAGGTCGCCGGACGTGCGTGACCGGATCAGGCGGCCAGTGTCGTCCGCGCCGCTGCTAAATACATAATATACCGCGCCTTCGTGCGCGATTACCGGATCATGGGTCGGCACCAGGTCGCCGCTCAGGCTGGTATTGAGCGCGCCGTGCGCCAGACCTGGCGGCGTCTGGGCATAAGCCGCGCCGATCGCCAGCGGTAACCCGAGCAAAGCCAGCTTTGCGCAAACCGCCCCAATGCCTTTCTTGCCTGCCATGAGCTTACTGCAGCGCCAGCATCACTACCGACTTTGCCGGCAGCGTCACATGCAGCCGCGCGCCTGCGATCGTTGCGCCTGCAAAAGCGACGGGTACGACGGTGTCGGGATGGTCAAAGCTGTTGATCGAATTGATCTGCGGCGCGGTCAGCACCTGGCCGGTCACGCCGGTCGGCACCAATCCGACAATCGCAATATCGACCGTGGCCGCGCGGTTCGGGTCAAGATTGGCCATCCCGACATGGACCGCCCCGTCCTGCCCGCGCACGGCCGAGGCACTGACCGCCGGCATCGTCCACTGGTCCTTGTCGTACCAGGGCGAGGTGATGGCGATCGGCAACACGGTGCCGTCCATATACGGACGGTACATCGCGAACACGTGATATGTCGGGGTGAGCACCATGCGCGGACCATCCGTCAGGATCATCGCCTGCAGCACATTCACCATTTGCGCAATCGCGGTCAGGCGCACCCGGTCGGCATGTTTGGCAAAGATGTTGAGGTTGACCGCCGCCACCACCGCGTCGCGTAAGCTGTTCTGCTGGCGCAGGAAACCGGGGTTGGTCCCCGGATCGCTGGCGTACCACGTGCCCCATTCGTCCACCGCCAGAAACACGCGCTTGGCCGGATCGTATTTGTCCATCACCGCGCTATGCCGGGTCAGCATGTCATCAAGGCGGAGCGTCTGCGACAGCGTTTCGGCCCACGCGCTGTCATCGAATTGCATGGACGATGCGCGCGGCGGCCATCCGCCGGGGACCGTGTAATAATGCAGCGACACGCCGTCGATCTGGGCCGCAGCCTCACGCATCATCACTTCGGTCCAGTGATAATCGTCGTTGTTGGCGCCACTTGCCACTTTCAGCACGCGCGTACCGGCCGGCGGTTTGATGAACGTGGCATAGCGGCGGACCAGGTCGGCGGCGTATTCGGCGCGCATATTGCCGCCACAGCCCCATAATTCGTTGCCGACCCCGAACAGCGGTATCGCCCACGGTGCCGAGTGGCCGTTCTTCGCGCGCTCTTGCGCCAGCGTTCCGGCCGGGGCGGTCATGTATTCGATCCATTCGGCCATTTCGCGCGGTGCGCCGTCCCCGACATTGCCCGCGACATAAGGTTCCGCTCCCAATTGTCCGACCAGGTCCATGAACTCGTGCGTGCCCACGGTGTTGGGCTCGGTCACGCCGCCCCAGTGCGTATTGATCCTGACCGGGCGGCTGGCCTGCGCGCCGATACCCTCGCGCCAATGGTATTCGTCGGCAAAGCACCCGCCGGGCCAGCGCACGACGGGAACGCCCAGCTTGCGCAGCGCCGACACCGCATCGTTGCGGAACCCGCGCGTGTTGGGAATGGCCGACTTTGGCCCCACCCACAGCCCGCCATAAATGCCGGTCCCCAAATGTTCGGCGAACTGGCTGAAGATCCGCCGGCTGTAGATCGGGCCGGGCTGGTCGGCGTGGATCGTCACTTGCGCGGCAACTGGCGCCGGCGGTGCGATCGGCTGCGCAGATGCCATCGTTGCCCAACCAAGCAACAGGGCGGTCGCAAAAGTGACGAACTTAGTCATCGAACCGCTCCACCGTGACGCGCGTACCGCGCAGAAATGCGTCGGCGACCAGCCGCATCGGATCGGTATCCACGTCGCTGGCACGCTGTTGCACCAGTTGCGCAAAACGGGCGTAGAGGCGCGGGTATTCTCCGTCATCGCCGCGATGTTCGCCGCCCGGCAACGTCAGCACCGCGCCGCCTTTTGCCAGCGACAGTGTGCCCTGGTCGGTTTCGACAGCAATGTCCCAGCTTTGTGGGCCAGTCTGGCGCCAGTCCAGGTCCATGGTGATCGTTGCCCCGGCAATATCGCGAAACGTCAGGTCGGCAGCGATCGGCGCGGCGCGATTGGCAGGTGTGAACAGCTTCGCCGATTGCAGGAAAATCGGTTGGGGCATGATGTGGGTAGCGATCGACAGGGCATTGATGCCGGGGTCGAACACCCCGAGCCCGCCGGGTTCCCAGATCCACGCCTGGCCAGGGTGCCACACGCGCACATCCTCACGCCATGCGATCGTCGCGCCGCGCACCGTGCGTTCTGCCAGCCACGCTTTTGCCGGTGCGACCCCTGCGGCATAGCGCGAGTGCCAGCTGGCAAACAAGGTCGCCCCACTCGCGTTGGCTTGCGCCACCAGCGCGGCTACTTCCGACAGCGTTGCGCCCGGCGGTTTTTCCAGGAAAACATGCAGGCCGTGGCTCAGCGACCTGGCGGCCAGATCGTACCGCACTTGCGGCGGCACGCACAGCGCGACCGCATCGATCGCGGTTTCGCCGGCAAGCAGCGCATCCAGCGTCTTGTAATGCGAGACGCCGTCCACCCCGGCATGGTTTGGACTGACAGTGGCCGCCAGCGTAAAGTTTGCGTCGCGCGCGATCGCGGGAAGGTGTTGGTCGGCGGCGATCTTGCCCAGGCCGACGACCGCCAGGCGGATCGGTTCGTCGCTCACAGCGTTTTCACCATCACCGACTTCGCCGGTGCGCGCCGGAGTTCGTTGCGCAACGGCAGCGTGAACGGCGCCGCCGCGATTTCGAACACATCGCCTTCGCAAGTGCGGATGCCGTCGCTGAACGACAGCGTCGCGGTCCCGAAGAAGTGAACGTGGATATCGCCGGGGCGGCGGAACAAGTCGTACTTGAAATGATGCGCCTCCAGATTGGCTAGGCTGTGCGACATATTGGCCTCGCCGCTCAGGAACGGCTTTTCCCAGATCGTTGCACCGTTGCGGCGGATGCGGCTGACCCCTTCGACATGCGCGGGCGGCGCGCCGACGAGCAGTTCGGGACCGAGCGACGCGGCGCGCAGCTTTGAATGGGCGAGCCACAGATAGTTGTGCCGCTCGGTTACATGATCGCTGAACTCGTTAGCGAGAGTTAGACCGAGCCGGAACGGCGTACCATCGGGCCCGATCAAATAAATGCCGGCCAGTTCAGGCTCTTCGCCACCATCCTCGGCAAAGGCTGGCATCGTCAGTGGCGCTTCGGGTGCGACCAGTGCGCTGCCGTCGCCTTTGTAAAACCATTCAGGCTGTTGGCCGGTTTCGCCGATGCCGGGCTTGCCGCCCGCAACCCCTTCCAGGAACATGCGCATCGAATCGGTCTGCTGGACTGCGCCTTGCGCCTCGCGGTGCATCTTGTCGCGTCCCTCGGCCGAACCCAGGTGAGTCAAGCCGGTGCCGGCCAGGACCAGGTGTGCCGCGTCCGGGTGGTCGATCGGCGATAGCAGCCGCCCGGCCGCAAGCTCGGCCGCGATGTCGCAGGCTGCGCCGCGTCCGCACGCCTTTACCGCCGCCGCCAGATCGATGCCGTCGGCGATCGCCGACGTGGCCAGCGCCCGCAACGATTCGACACCGCGCACGAACGCGGCACCATCAGCGGTGGCGGCGATGACCGATCGCACGCCGCCGGCGCTTTGGTGCTGCAACAAACGCAAGCTCATGCCATTCTCTCCATTATATATTTTTTGGCATGGACGACCGCGCGACCGGAAATCGTGGCGGTGTCAGGCCGCTGCTCAGGCCGGTTGTGCAAACACGCCGTCGATCAGCCGGGGCGCTGTCGTGGCGTCGCCCAGCACGTCCGGCAGCAGCGCCGGCAAAAGGTTTTGGTAACACACCGGGCGCAGCCAGCGGTCGATCGCCATCGTGCCGACCGACGTGGTTCGCCCGTCCGATGTGGCCGGAAACGGGCCGCCATGGACCATGGCATGCGCCACTTCGACACCGGTCGGCCAGCCGTTGGCCAGGATCCGCCCGGCCTTGCGTTCCAACACCGGGATCAGGCGCGCGGCACAGGCGCGGTCGTCCGCGTCCATCTGCAAAGTCGCGGTCAGCTGCCCCTCGCTTTGGATCAGGACACCGCGCAACTCGGCTTCGTCCTTGCACCGGACCAGCAGCGAGGCGGCACCAAACACTTCATGACCCAGCGTTGCGTCACGGATGAACTGTGCGCCGGTGGTGGCAAAGAACGCGGCGCGGCCTTGCGCCACCCCTCCGCCGACCTGGCCGAGCGCCAGTGTCGTGACGGCTGCGTTCGCCTGCAGCGCCGCGACGCCTTGTTCGTAGGCGATATGAATGCCGCCGGTCAGCATGGTCGCCGCCGCCGTTGCGCGCAACGCCTCGGCCGCAGCGGCCACAAAGGCATCCAGCCCGTCGCCTTCGATCGCGACCACCAGCCCCGGATTGGTGCAGAACTGCCCCGCGCCCATCGTCAAACTTGCGACAAATGCGGTTCCCAACGCTGCGCCGCGCGCGCGCAACGCTTCGGGCAGCAGGATCACGGGGTTGATGCTCGACATTTCGGCAAACACCGGGATCGGAACCGCGCGCGCTTGCGCCAGCCGCACCAGCGCCAGCCCGCCGCCGCGCGATCCGGTAAAGCCGACCGCTGTAATGTGCGGGTCCTGCACCAGCATCGTGCCGATTGCGTTGCCTGGGCCGGTCAGGTGCGAAAACACCCCCGGCGGCATTGCGCAAGCCGTGATTGCGGCGCGAATCGCACCGGCGACCAGATCGCCCGTTTGCGGATGCGCGGGATGTCCTTTGACCACAACCGGGCATCCCGCCGCCAACGCAGATGCGGTATCCCCGCCCGCGGTCGAGAACGCCAGGGGGAAATTGGACGCGCCGAACACCGCGACCGGGCCAAGCGGGATCATCCGCGACCGCAAATCCGGGCGCGGCGCAGGCAAGCGGTCGGGCAAGGCGGGATCGATCCGCAACCCCATCCAGCCGCCGGTGCGCACGACCCCGGCAAACATGTTTAACTGGCCAACGGTACGCCCGCGCTCACCCTCCAGACGCGCGCGCGGCAGCCCGCTTTCGCGCATCGCGGTCGTGATGAGGACATCGCCCAGCGCGATGATTTCCGCGCCGATCCGCTCCAGAAAAGCCGCGCGGCGTTCCGCCGGCAATGCGCGATAGGGATCGAATGCTGCCTCTGCAGCCGCACAAGCCGCCGTTACCTCGGCCGCGCCGTGTGCCTGTGCGTGTACATTTGCGGGCACGCTTACGTTTTTTGGCGCGGTTGAATCGAACGTCATGTTAGGGCTATGATGGTCGGCGAGTTCGGTGGACATTTGTTGTCTCCAATTTAGTCGGACATAAAACGGTGCGGAAGCGATGGCAACCGTTGGTTTGTGAAGCATGTCCGGGTTTATGACGGAGGGGGAGAACGCAATGGCCGGGATAGCTGATACGCCAGAAGACAATCCGCCCTTGGGTGATCGGGTCCGTGCGCCGCGCGGCACCGGGCGGAGGCTGCGCGGCGCGATCGCGCACAAGCTGGGGGTGGCGATCCTGTCGGGCGAGTTCGCGCCGGGCGCGACGCTGTCGGGCGAAGTCGCATTTTCCGAAGCACTGGACGTGTCACGCAGCGCCTATCGCGAGGCGATGCAAGTGCTGAGTGCAAAAGGCTTGGTCGAAAGCCGGCCAAAGGCGGGAACGCGGGTGCTGCCTCGCAACCGCTGGAACTTGCTCGATCCCGACGTGCTTGCCTGGGCATTCGCCGGTGAACCCGATGTCCAGTTTATCCGCAGCTTGTTCGAATTGCGCGCCATTGTCGAGCCGGCGGCAGCCGCGCTGGCCGCCGAACGGCGCGATAGCGCTGATCTGAAAATCATGCGCGATGCGCTCGCCGCGATGAGCCACCATACGTTGGCAAGCGAAATCGGACGCGCCGCCGATCGTGACTTTCACAATGCGATCTTGCGCGCGACCCGCAACGATGCGCTGTCCGTCCTGAGCGCCAGCATCGGCGCAGCGGTAAACTGGACGACCCAGTTCAAGCAGCGCCAGCGCGCCTTGCCCCGCAATCCGATCCCGGACCATCGCCGGGTGCTCGACGCGATCGCGGCAAAAGATGCGATCGCGGCGAACCGGGCGATGGCGGTGCTTGTCGAACTGGCGCTGGAGGATACGCGCGCCGCAATGGGCGGCGGTTGATACGCGGCCATCAGGCGCGGCGCATTACCGATGCCCGGCGACCCCCGGAACCGCCAAGTCGACAACTTTTGGCGCGGGCTCAGGGGTCGGACGTGATCCCCACAGCGCATAGAACAGCACATAACATTCGCACGCGATGGTCAACAGGAACGACCATTGTAGGCCGTAAGCATCGGCAAGCTTGCCCTGCACGACGACCAGCGCGCCGCCGGCGATCGCCATGATCAACAGCCCGGAACCTTCTTCGGTCAGCGGCCCCAGGCCCCGAATGCCGAGCGTGAAGATCGTCGGGAACATGATGGAATGGAACAGCCCCACGCAAATCAGCGCCCACATCGCGACATGCCCGGTGGTGAATGTGGCGATCAGCATCACCGCTGCCGCACCGATGCTGGCGATCGCAAGCGCCCGACGCGGGTCCATTTTCTGCATCGCGACCGCACCGACGAGGCGGCCAACCATCATCCCGCCCCACAGCAGGAACAAATAGCCAGAGGCCTGTTGATGCGTAATATTACCGATTTCGGGTTGCGAAACAAAGTTGATGAACAAATTGCCGACGCCGATTTCGGCGATCAGATAAATGAAAATCGCCGGAACGCCGAATACCAGATTGCGATGCTGCCACAGCGGATGGTTGGCAACCCGGTTGCCCAGCGATCGCCCGGTGTGGGCGGCTTTGACGCCGCGCTGAGTCGCTGCGCCCATCGCGGGCATCGGCGAACGGGCAATCACAATCGCCAAGACGGCCAGAACGCCCGCAACGATCAGATACGGCAGCACGACCGATTGCGCATCGGCGAGCCGTGCGGCCGGGGTCAGCGCGGGAGCACCCGCGACCGCTGTACCCGACGCGCTGCGGCCCAGAATGAGATAGCCGCCGAACAACGGCGCAAGCGTGGCACCGGCCGAATTGAAGGCCTGAACCAGGTTGAGCCGCGACGATGCCGTTTCCGGCTTACCGACGACCGCGACATAAGGATTGGCGGCAACCTGTAGCAAAGTGATGCCGCTGGCGATCACGAACAGCGCAAACAGCGTTACGCCATACGAAGGGATTTGCGCAGCCGGCACCATGATCAACGCGCCTGTGCCCATCATCGCCAGCCCGACTACCATCGCGCGTTGGTAACCGATCCGTTCGATCAGCATCGCCGACGGGATCGACGCCACGAAATAGGCGATGAACCACACGCTTTCGATAACCGTGGTCTGCGTGTAGCTAAGGTCGAACACACTGCGCAAATGCGGCAGCAGCGTGCCGTTGATGACCGTGATAAAGCCCCACATGAAGAACAGGCTGGTCAGCAGGATCAGTGCTGAACGATAGGACGTGTCCCCGGCCGACGCTTCGGCGGAAATTGGGGCGAACCCAGTCGGGGCTCCGGTCATAAACATCTCCTTGTTGCCAGACATCGCGCTTGCCCAGTCTTATCTTGTCTGACTATACTGGCCGACCGAGGCGCGTCAACCGGCGTGGGATCAGGAGCGACCGATGATGCGAGGATTTGTGGTGATGGCAGGCGTAGTATCCGCCGCAGGCGCAGTCGTCAGTGCGGGCCCGGCGTGTGCCGCGACCGCGCAACAGGCCGCGTTCGGCAAATTGCCCGATGGTACGGCGGTCGAGGCGGTGATCTTGACCGGCGCGAACGGGGTCAGCGCGCGGATTATCACGTATGGCGCGACGTTGCAGGCGTTCGATGTCCCCGACCGCAACGGCAAAGTCGCAGACATCGAGCTTGGTTACGACCGGATCGACGATTTTATCGCGCATCCCAATTTCTGGGGTCAGACGATCGGGCGTTACGCCAATCGCATCGCCGACGGGCGCTTTGCTATCGACGGCAAGACCTACCAGCTGGCCCTTAACGACAAGACCAATTCGCTGCACGGCGGCACGCAAGGGTTTGACAAGCGCAACTGGAAGATCGACCAGATCGTTGCCCGGGGCGCGACTGCCAGCGTTACCATGTCGCTGATCAGCCCGGCCGGCGACCAGGGTTATCCGGGCACGCTTACCGCCACGGCGACGTATACGCTCGATGATCACGGATCGCTGACGATTGACTATGGCGCGAAAACCGATGCGCCCACGATCGTCAACATGACCAATCACGCCATCTTCAACTTGGCGGGAGAGGGGGCCCCCGGCGGTATTTTGCAGCACCGGATGACCATTCCCGCCAGCCGCTACACGCCGGTAAACGCAGCGCTGATTCCGACAGGTGAGATTAAGCCAGTCGTCGGCACGCTGTTCGATTTCACCCGTGGGCGCACGATCGAGGATGGCATCCGCGATGGCCGCGATCCGCAGATCGTGGCCGGGCGCGGCTATGACCACAATTTCGCGATCGATGCCGGTCGCACCGCCCAGCCCAAGCTGATGGTCACTTTGGCTGATGCTGCATCCGGCCGCGTGCTGGAAGTCCTGTCGGATCAGCCGGGCCTGCAAGTCTATACCGGCAATTTTCTCGATGGCACGTTGATCGGCAAAGCCGGCCACGTGTACCGCATGGGCGATGGCATCGCGCTGGAACCACAAACGTTTCCCGACACGCCCAACCAGCCGGCCTTCGGATCGGCCCGACTCGATCCCGGCCAGACCTATCATCACCGCATGATCTTTCGCGTAACCACGACCCGTTGACCCGACGGCGTTTCGAAAGCCTGACCATGACCGAACCCCGTCCTGCAAAGCTGCGCTCACGCGCCTGGTTCGACAATCCGGCCAATATCGACATGACCGCGCTGTATCTGGAGCGGTATCTGAACTTCGGTCTGTCGCTCGACGAGTTGCAGTCGGGCAAGCCGATCATCGGTATCGCCCAAACCGGCAGCGATCTGAGCCCGTGCAATCGGCACCACCTGGTGCTGGCCGAACGGATCAAGGCCGGGATCGTCGAGGCCGGCGGCATTCCGCTCGAGTTTCCAGTGCATCCGATCCAGGAAACGGGCAAGCGACCGACCGCCGGGCTGGACCGCAACCTTGCCTATCTGGGGCTGGTGGAAGTGTTGTACGGCTATCCGCTCGACGGGGTGGTGCTGACCACCGGCTGCGACAAGACGACGCCGGCGTGTCTGATGGCGGCAGCGACGGTCAACTTGCCGGCGATTTCGCTGTCAGTCGGCCCGATGTTGAACGGTTGGCACAAAGGCGAACGCACAGGGTCGGGCACGATCGTGTGGAAAGCGCGGGAATTGCTGGCGACCGGCGAAATTGACGGGGCCGGGTTCATCAAGCTGGTGGCGAGTTCGGCACCCTCCACCGGGTATTGCAACACGATGGGAACCGCGACGACGATGAACAGTCTGGCCGAAGTGCTGGGCATGTCTTTGCCCGGTTCTGCCGCCATTCCGGCGCCCTATCGTGACCGGCAGGAAGTCGCCTACCTGACCGGCAAACGGATCGTCGGCATGGTTGCCGAAGACCTGAAACCGTCGGACATTATGACGCGTGAGGCATTCTTGAACGCGATCGTGACCAATTCGGCGATCGGTGGTTCGACTAATGCGCCCATTCACCTGGCCGCGATCGCGCGCCATATCGGGGTCGAACTGGCGATCGACGACTGGCAGCGCCATGGCTACGCAGTGCCGTTGCTGGTCAACTTGCAGCCGGCCGGCGAATATCTGGGCGAAGATTATTATCGCGCCGGCGGCGTTCCCGCCGTCGTCGGTGAACTGATGCGACACGGCCTGATTCATGAAGATGCGATGACCGCGAATGGCCGGACGATCGGCGACAATTGCCGAGATGCGCCGATTGAGGACGATCGCGTGATCCGGTCGTTCAATAATCCGCTTGTCGCCAATGCAGGATTTGTCGTGCTTCGCGGAAACTTGTTCGATGCCGCGATTATGAAAACGAGCGTGATCTCGCCAGAATTTCGCCAGCGTTATTTGTCAAATCCGCACGATCCCGACGCGTTCGAGGGGCCTGCGGTCGTGTTCGACGGGCCGGAGGACTATCACCATCGGATCGATGACCCGGCGCTGGGCATTACCGATCAGACTTTGCTGTTCATGCGCGGGGCGGGGCCGATCGGTTATCCCGGCGCTGCCGAAGTCGTCAATATGCGTCCGCCGGCTTATCTGATCCGCGAGGGCATTCATGCGCTGCCGTGTTTGGGCGATGGTCGGCAGTCCGGCACATCGGGCAGTCCCTCGATCCTCAACGCCTCGCCCGAGGCGGCGGCGATGGGCGGCCTGGCGCTGTTGCGCACAGGGGACCGCGTCCGCCTCGACCTTGCCAAAGGGCGGGTCGACGTCCTGGTCACCGACGACGAAATGGCCGGGCGGCGCGCGGCGCTGATGGCCCAGGGGGGGTTTCAATACCCCAAATCCCAGACGCCGTGGCAGGAAATGCAGCGCGAGCGGGTCGGCCAACTGGAAACGGGTGCCATTCTGGAAGGCGCAGAAAAATATCAGCGCATTGCCCAAACGATGGGCTTGCCCCGCGATAACCATTGATCGGGCGGGCTGCGCTGGTATCTATTCACCACCGATCAGCGCAGTCGAAGGGGCGGAAAAATACCAGCGTAGCGTGCAGACAATGAGCCTACCGGGAGACAACCTTTGATCGCAACCGTCCGCAAGATCGATCGCGACACCCGCGATATGCTGGGCGAAGGAGCGTTGTGGTGCGCGCGCGACGGAGCGTTTTACTGGGTCGATATCCTGGCCCCCGCGCCCAACCGGCTGACACTGGCCACCGGCACGATCGAGCGCTGGACCATGCCCGAGCCGCTGGGCTGGGTGGTGGAACACGAAAGCGGCGGCTTTGTCGGCGGCTTTCGCAGCGGGATTGCATCGATCACCCTCGATCCGCTGAGGATCGGCCCGCGCGCCGGGCCAGAGCCGCACTTGCCTGGCAACCGCATGAACGATGGCAAGGCCGATCGCCATGGCGCCATCTGGTGCGGCACGATGGACATGGCCGAGGAACAGGCGATCGGATCGCTGTACCGGCTGGGCCCCGATGGCGCGTGGCAGCAGATCGATGCCGATTACCTCGTCCCCAACGGGCCCGGTCTGTCACCGTGCGGCGGCTGGATGTATCATGCCGACAGCGCACGGCGCGTGATCTATCGCTTTTCATGCGACGGGCACGCCGTGCACGACCGGCAGCCGTTCATCCGGTTCGGCGAAGACGAAGGCTATCCAGATGGCATGACGTGCGATGCCGAAGGCTACCTGTGGGTGGCGCACTGGGATGGGGGCCGGATCAGCCGTTTTGCCCCTGATGGCACGCTCGATCACAGCATCGCACTTCCGGCGCAGCGCGTTACCAATATCGCCTTTGCCGGCGCCGCGCTCGATCGCATGTTTATAACGACGGCGGCCAATGGCCTGCCACCCGGGGAATTCGACGGGGCGCTATTTGAAGTCGATGTGGGTATAGCGGGCAATCCCGCCCATATTTACAGCGGGCCGCTGCCTGGCTGAACCGGCGCTGCGGTGTCGGCCAGTGCCAGATCCACCAGCGCCGCCGCGGACGCTCCTGCGGGTTCGTCGCCCCGACGACAGGACGATCAGCACGACATTACGCGTGGCGCGCAGGATCGCAGGGTGAAAATCGCAGTCTATGGCGCGCCCGGGTCCACAGTCGTCATGCCAGATGTTCAGCGCCGGTTGCTTTTGACATCGTCAAAAATTTTCGCAAAAGTCGGCACACGCGGCGTTCCTCGACGAGAAGCTTCAGCACCACGGGGAGGTTGAGATCGAGCCCCTTGGAACGCATTGGCCGTGCCTGCCTCCCCTTCGCGTGTTATTTGATATAGTATTCAAAAATGATAAAAAAACAAGTTTTTATATTGCCGAGCGAGCCTATCGCATCCGGATAACGGTCCCGCAACGCGGACCGGCACGGCAGAGTGATATGAACAGCATCCTGCTCACGGGCGTCGCGCTGATCCCGCTGACAGGCTCGGCCAAGGCACAGACGCCGCCGGGAACTGTGGCTGCAGTGTTATCGGCACCCGAGACGGCGAAAGTATCCAGCAGCACCGCCGCAGCCGAACCGACCGGCCTGCGGGAAATCGTCGTCACAGCCCAGCGCCGCGCCGAACCGCTGCAGCGCGCGGCCATCGCTGTCGATGTCGTGTCGAGCGAAGCCGTCCTTGCCAGCGGTGTCAGCAAGGCGACCGACCTCACCGCGCTCGTTCCCGCGCTCCAGGGTATGGGGGCCGGCGGGTCGACCAGCTTCTACATCCGCGAGGTCGGCGCCTTCACCGCCAATGCGTACACCGACCCCAGAGTGGCCTTCAACTAGCATACATCACTCGTCCATCAGCAACTGCGGGCGTGTTCTTCGACATCGACCGAGTCGAGGTGCTCAAGGGTTCGCAGGGCACGCTCTATGGCCGCAACGCCACGGGTGGGGCGATCAACGTGCTGCCGACCAAGCCGAAGCTCAATTCCACGTCGGGCTATATCAACGGGTCGTTCGGCAATTATAATGCGGTCGCAGTGCAGAGTGCGATCAACCTGCCGCTGGGCCCAACTGCTGCCTTGCGCGTGTCGGGCAATATCGCGCGGCACGATGGTTACTACTCGACGGTACCGACCAGCAGCGCGACGAGTCCGCGCGCGCGCAATTGTTGTTCCGGCCCTCACCCGACCTCGAGATCCGCCTTGCCGGCGATTATTACCATGGCGGCAACAAGGGCAGCGGCGCGAACTTCCGCGGCCACGCGGTCTTCAACCCGGCGACAAACAGCTATACCGTCGTGCCCTCCGGACTGGCCGATAACATCGACGCCTACGACCCGCGCGCTGCGCCATTCTTGGCGACCGCCGTGTCGGGAATTTCGGCCTGCGGGTCTGTTGCCACTGCGCAGCTCCCCGCACCAGGATTACGTCAGCTGGGGCGTGAATGCCGACATCAGCTACACAATGCCGTGCGCCACATTGACGATCACGCCGGCCTATCGCGAATTTCACCAGAAAAGTGTCGAAGCATCGGGTGGATTCAGCGTCGACCAGAACCAGACCTTTAAGACCCACAGCCTCGAGGCGCGGTGGGCGAGCGACGCTGCGGCCAGGATTGGATGGATGTTGGGCGGATTCTATTACAAGGAAAACGTCGAGGCGCCGCGCATGAATGTCCTTACGGAGGTACTCGATAGCTTTCAGCCGTTCCGCCAGGACACCACCTCGCTTGCCGTTTTCGGCCGCGTCACGGCGCACTTGACCGACCAGCTGCGGATCGTCGGTGGTGGGCGCTACACGCACGACCGGCGCACATTCGCCGGTACCGCCGACGTGCTGGTCGACGCCTGCGTCGCGCCCGCGCACAGCTGCCCCAATGCGCCGCTGCTGCCGTTCGCGACGTCTGTCGCCGACACGGCCGCACAGCTTGGCCGGGTAGCGACTCCGTACGGCTTCTTCGTTCAGCCCGGCAATCCGGGCGCGGCAGCGATCGTGGCGTGGCGGGCGTTGGCAGACCGTGTCGGGCCGACCCGGTGACGGGCCGCCCTGGCAATTCGATCAACGCGACTGAAACGTGACCAAGGAACAATTCATGCCCGTCAAGCCTCCGACCGACCCAGTCCGACAGCTCCAATGGCTTGTCGACAGAGCGGAGATTCAGGACCTGTTCTTCGCCTTCGCGCTGGCCATCGACGCAAAGGATCAGTGTGCCTACGCGGAGTGCTTCGCCGATGACGGCGTCGTGGCGCTGCCCCACGGCACATTCGAAGGCAAGGAAGCGATCAGGGCAATGGCGGGCCCGCCGCCGCACTGGGGCACGCACCATATCCAAGGCAATCACCAGACGTTGATCGACGAGAACGTTGCGACCGCCCGGGTTTATGTAATCGCCAGCCACACATTCGAAAAGGAGGTCCTGGACGACAGCGCCCGGGCCGGAGGCTGGTATGACGCGACGCTGCTTCGCACCGCCGATGGGTGGCGGATCGGGTCGATCAGATTGTCCATCGCCTGGAACACCGGCGAGATGATCCGCGGCGGCGGCGGCATGCCTCCGGCACGAGCCTAAAGGCCGCGTTTCGCAGCCAGCTCATAGGCACTCGGGTACACACTTCGACCGCCCTCCCAGCCGCATCGGCGGCGTGGGGAGCAGTGTTGATGTCAATGGAAGTGGCACCCAGCCGATATTACGGTGATGCTTGCGGCAAGGTTGCGGTAGCGGAGCGAGTGCGATGATGCGCCCGAGCAATAATTTGTATAGACGGCAATCGTCATCCAGATGATCGCTTTTGGCGCGGTGATCGCTAAGTCGTTATGTCCTGAACGACGGCCGCGCCAGGTGACGACCCGGGGCCTGACGTCCCCTTAGGCCAGGGAATTTTCTTGAACTCCGTGACGACCATCAACGCTATTGCCACTCTGTCGAAATCGGCATCGACGGACGGCCTGCCGACGCCGCGTCGCTACTGGGCGGTGGTGGCGATCTGGCTGACGCTGGCTATGGCAGTGCTCGACGGAACTTTCGTGATCATGGCCTTGCCAGAAATTGCGCGCCAGATGGATACGACGCCCGCGCTGTCTATATGGATCATCAATGGTTACCAGCTGGCGATCACGATGCTGCTGCTGCCGGTCGCGGCGCTTGGTGATCGCATCGGCCAGCGGCAGGTTTATCTGGCCGGAATCGGCCTGTTTCTGGTGGGATCGCTGACCTGTGCGGGGTCGAACAGTTTTTCGATGCTTGTCGCCGGGCGGGTCGTGCAGGGAATGGGCGCATCATGCATCATGAGCCTTAATGCCGCGATGGTGCGCTCCATCTATCCCAGCGCGCAACTTGGCCGGGGGATCGGGTACAACGCAATGGTCCTTTCGCTATCGTCCGCCGCGGGTCCGACGATGGCCGCCCTGATGTTGGGCGTTGTGTCGTGGCCTTGGCTGTTCCTGATCAATCTGCCGATCGGCCTTGCGGCGCTGGTGATCGCCATAAAAGCCCTGCCGGAAGACCGGGGCCGTGGCAGGTCGTTTGACTGGCGCTCGGCCGCACTCAGCGGCGTCATGCTTGGCTCGATCGTGTTTGGGGCCGAGACCATGGCACGAGAGAGTTCGCGGGCGGGTGTGGCACTGCTCGCGACCGGCGCCGTTGCCGGTATCTTTCTCTTGCGCCGGGAATGGTCACGACCCGCGCCCCTGGTCCCGCTCGACCTGCTTCGCGTGCCGATCATCGGCCTGTCCGCGCTCACCTCCGTGGTATCATTTGGCGCGCAGATGATCCCCTTCGTCGCACTTCCCTTCTATCTGCAATGGCGCCTTGGCCTGAGTATCTTCGAAACCGGGCTGTTGATGAGCGCCTGGCCGCTGGTGGTGATCGTTGTCGCGCCGGTTGCCGGGCGACTTGCGGATCGATATCCGGCCGGACTGCTCGGCGGGATCGGGCTTGCCGTGTTCGCGGTCGGCCTGTTCATGCTGGCGCAGATCAGCATTGGATCGAGCCCATTCGGAATAGCATGGCGGATTGCGGTGTGCGGTATGGGGTTCGGCTTTTTCCAGTCGCCGAATAATCGCATCATTATCGGTTCCGCCCCGCGCCATCGGTCGGGGGCGGCAGGAGGGCTGCTGGCGACGTCCCGGCTGCTCGGACAGACGTGGGGCGCGGTAACCGTGTCGAGCATGTTTAACCTGGGTGGGCTCGGCGCGACGCCGACATTGTTCCGCGGCGCGGCGGTGGTTGCCGCGCTCGCTGCTGTCATCAGCCTGCTGCGTTTGCGCACGCCACGGGTCGACGCCAATCCCTTACTCAAGCCAATGGAGCAATCATGATCAACGAAGCGCTTACTTATGAAGCGGGCGGGTTGTCGATGCGCAGCGTGTTGATGATCGATGAAAAGAGCGCCGGGCCGCTTCCCGGGGTACTGGTCTTCCCCGACGCTTTCGGGCTTGGCGAGCACGTCCTGGAGCGGGCGGAACGGCTGGCCAAATCCGGTTATGCCGCATTGGCGTGCGACATTCATGGCGAGGGTGCGCTGCATGAGGATTTTGGAATCGTGATGGGTCTGCTCGGCGTGATGCGCGACGATCCGCAGCGGACGCGGGCGCGGGCCATTGGAGCGCTGAAGGCCTTGCGCGCGCGGCCCGAGGTCGAGGGATCGCCGGTTGCAGCGATCGGCTTCTGCTTTGGCGGGACGATGGCGCTCGAGCTGGCGCGAAGCGGTGCCGATGTCGCCGGGGTGGTGGGTTTTCACAGCGGGCTGGCGACCGTATCGCCAGCGCAGCCCGGCAGCATTCACGGCAAAGTGCTGGTCTGTGTGGGTGCCGATGACCCTCAGATCGATGTTGAGCAGCGCAATGCGTTCGAAGCCGAGATGCGCGCAGCCAGGGCAAATTGGCAGATTACGGTCTATGGCAATGCAGTTCACGCATTTACCAATCCGGCGGTCGACGCGCTCGGCAAACCCGAATTTGCGCGCTATGATCCGCAGGCGGATGTGCGTTCATGGGCGGCGATGCGGGAACTGTTCGACGAAGTGTTTGAAAAGCGTCGATAGCGGCCATTGATCACCTTCCGGTTGCGCGACCGGGAGTAATTAGAGCGTTTTGCGGAAAACCTGAATCGAAGGATTTCCAAGGTTGGTAATTTGTGATTCACCTTCCTTGGAGGTGCATCATGGGCAGAGTGCATTCGACTGCTCTTCGGGTTCGTGTTTACGAGGCGATAGCAGATGGCGGCACACGGCGCGGTGCCGCGCGTCGGTTTGGAGTGAGCGCTGCCACGGCGGTTCATTTGGCGAAGCGCAAAGCGCAAACTGGGTCGCTGGCGCCAGCGCGGCCAGGTCGGCCAGCCGGCAGCGGTAAACTGTCAGCCTGTCGGGACGCCGTGGTCGCGTGGGTTGATGCCGATGGCGACGTGACACTGGACGAGTTGGCAGAGCGTCTCGCTGCCGAACATGGCATTGTTGCCCACGTATCATCGCTGTCCCGGCTACTGAGGGAGGCAGGCTTCACCGTTAAAAAAAAACGCTGCTGGCCAGCGAAACCGATCGCGCTGACATCGTTCGTGCACGTCAGGTTTGGCGCGGTTATCGGCAACCGTGGATGAAGAAACGTCCCGAACGCCTGGTGTCCATCGGCGAGACCGGGACCACCACAAATATGACCAGATTGCGTGGACGAGCACGGTGCGGGCAGCGTCTCAAAATGAAAGCTCCATTTGGTCATTGGGCACCAAA
>JANXUK010000069.1 GCA_025356275.1 Sphingomonadales bacterium
TTCAGCCGTGGCTGGCGAACCTACCGGCATCAGCCGGTAGTCGTTCAGTGGCGACCTTACGGCCGCAAGCCTGCGCCATCCCGCGCCCCGTTGCGACCTCCCATCCAGTGTGGATCCTGTGGGAGGTCGGGAGGGGGCGCGGGATGGCACAGGCTTACCGCTGGCAGGCGGCAAAGACCCCAGGCGGGGTGGCAGAGGCTCAGCTCACACCCACAACGTCAGCATCACCGCCCGCACCGCCAGCACGATCAGCACGATGCTCGACGCGAAGAACAATTGCGCGCGCACCGAGATGGTGTTGACCAGCGCCTGCCACAGCGAATGGACCACCCGGATCGCTACATAGACCCACGCCAGCCCCACATCCCACGCCCCCGCGCCGGCCAACGCCAGGATCACGACGACCGGATAGAAGATCGTCGGCTGCTCCATCAAATGCGTGTAATTGTGCGATTTCCAATTGACGCTGTCGGGCAAAACTCCGTCCAGACCGGCGCCCCTGCCGCCCGGTGTTGCTTGCTTGAGATTGATGCCGATCTTGCTCATCGCGCCCAACCGCGTCAGTATCATCCACATCAGCATGATAAGCGACCATAGAACCAGCACGGCGGCCGGCGCGAGCATTTGTACCTGCATCATCCCATCTCCCCAAAATCGATGCGCCAGACTGTTGCCAGCGCCGGCGCTTGTCAATCGCCGGTCAGCATATGCGCGAAAGCGGCAGGATCGGCATTGCCGCCCGACAGGATCACCGCCGTGCGCCCATCGACAGCCACCTTGCCCGCCAGCACCGCCGCAAGTCCCGCCGCGCCCCCCGGCTCCGTCACCAGCCGCAGCCGGGTGAAGGCCAGACGCTGGGCGGCGCGGATCTCGGCCTCACTCACGGTTACGCCCCGCACGCCGCGCGCCGACAGCACCGCGAAATTGACCGGGAAGGTCGCCATCGATTGCAGCGCGTCGCAGGCGGTGGGCGGCGGGTTCGGGCCCACCGCTTCGATCCGCCCGGCGGCAAGGCTGCGTATCACATCGTCCCAGCCCTCGGGCTCGACCGGCACCACCTCGGCATCGGGGCACGCCAGAACCATCCCCGCCGACAGCCCACCGCCGCCGCAGGGCGCGACGATCCGGGTCGGCGCGCCGCCTGCCCGCTCGGCCATCTGAACGGTGAGCTCGATGCCGACGGTGCCCTGACCTTCGATCACCCACGGGTCGCCATAGGCGTGGACCAGGGTGGCGCCGCTCGCCGCGCACAGCTCCGCCGCGATGGCGTCGCGCGATTCGGTGTAGCGGTCATAGAAGATGATCTCGGCGCCCAGTTCGCGTGTTGCCGCGATCTTCACCGCCGGCGCGTCGCGCGGCATCACGATGGTGGCGGCGATGCCGAGACGCCTGGCGGCCCAGGCCACGCCCTGCGCATGGTTGCCGCTGGACACAGCGACAATGCCGCGCGGCGCTTCCGAGGGCAACAGGTCGGTCAGCCGGTGCCATGCGCCGCGAATCTTGAACGCGCCGACCGGTTGCAGCACCTCGGCCTTGCACCACACCGTTTCACCGCCCGCCAGTTCGAGCGGCAACAGCGGTGTTATCGGCAGCAAGGCGGCGATTTTGGCGGCGGCGCGCAGCACGCCTTCACGGGTCGGCGCACGGCAAGGTTGTTCTGTCATTAAGCCGGCCTATATGGCGCTCGGCGTTACCGCAACGGAGTGGCACGAATGAGCAAGGTTCTGGTGATCGGCGCGGGCGGCGTCGGATCGGTCGCGGTGCACAAGATGGCGCAGCTGGTTGCGGGCAATGGCCAGATATTCTCGGCGGTGGCGCTGGCCAGCCGCACGCTGGCCAAATGCGATGCGATCGCGGCGTCTGTGCTGGAGCGTACCGGCGTCAAGGTCGACACCTACCAGATCGACGCCGAGGAAATCGCGGCTTTGACCCTGCTGCTGATGGATATTCGGCCTGCTCTGGTGGTCAATCTGGCGCTGCCGTATCAGGATCTGGCGATCATGGAGGCGTGTCTGGCCGCCGGCGTCAACTATATGGACACCGCCAATTACGAGCCGCGCCATGAGGCCAAATTCGAATACCACTGGCAGTGGGCCTATCATGAGCGTTTCGCCGAAAAGGGCCTGATGGCGCTGCTGGGCAGCGGTTTCGATCCCGGCGTGACCAGCGTGTTTGCAATGTGGCTCAAGAAGCACAAGTTGCAGACCATCCGCCTGCTCGACATCCTCGATTGCAATGGCGGCGATCACGGACAGGCGTTCGCCACCAATTTCAACCCCGAGATCAACATCCGCGAAGTGACCGCGCCCGCCCGGCACTGGGAGGGTGGCAGGTTCGTCGAGACCCCGGCGATGGGCGTGAAGCAGCAGTTCGATTTCGAGGGTGTCGGCTCCAAGACTATGTACATGATGTATCACGAGGAACTGGAAAGCCTCGCCAAATTCGTTCCCGAGATGGAGCGGGCGCGGTTCTGGATGACGTTTGGCGATGCCTATATCCAGCATCTGACGGTGCTGCAGAATGTGGGCATGACGCGGATCGATCCGGTGATGTACAATGGCGTGGAGATCGTGCCGCTGCAATTCCTGAAAGCGGTCCTGCCCGAGCCTGCCTCTCTGGGCCCAACGACCAAAGGCAAAACCAATATCGGCGATATCGCGACAGGTCAGGCGCTCGACGGATCGGGCGAAAAGACGTTTTATGTCAAGAACATCTGCGATCATGAGGAGGCCTATGCCGAGACCGGCAATCAGGCGGTCAGCTATACCACCGGGGTGCCGGCGATGATCGGTGCGGCGCTGATGCTGTCGGGCAAATGGGCGGGGAAGGGCGTGTTCAACATCGAGCAAATGGACCCTGATCCGTTTATGGACATGCTCAACGCGCACGGCCTGCCGTGGTCTTGCGAGGAATTGCCGGGGCCGCTCCCATTCTGATGGGCGCGTTTTGATGGACTGGGCGGCGATCCTGCCGGTGGCGATGCTGGCCGGCTCCAATCTGGTGATGAATGTTGCGTGGTATGGGCATCTCAAGACGCCGGGCCGCGCGCTGTGACTGGGGATTGTGCTGAGCTGGGGGCTCGCGCTGTTCGAATATTGCCTGGCGGTGCCGGCCAACCGGATGGGGCAGCGGTTTTACACGCTGGCGCAGCTCAAGACCTTGCAGGAGGTGATGTCGCTGGCCGGCTTTATCGTGGTGGTCTGGGCGCTGTTCGTGATGCGGCCGGGGCTGGCGCAGCTGGCGGGTTTTGCGCTGATCGTGGCCGGGGCGGCGCTGATTTTCAGGCTGCCAGCGGCATGAGGAGGGCGGGTTGATGGAGACCAGAGCCGGCGATCCGGGGGCATTCGCGCATTTCGATCTGGGGCGGGTGGATAGCCCGGCGTTTGTGATCGATGCGGCGAAATTGCGCGCCAATCTGGCGGTTTTGGCCGATGTGCGCGACCGGGCGGGGGTCAAGGTTCTGGCGGCGCTCAAGGCGTTCAGCATGTGGCGGGTGGCGCCGCTGATCGGTGAGTATCTCGATGGGGTGTGCACCTCGGGCCTGTGGGAGGCGCGGCTGGCCGATGCGCATTACGTTTCCGGTTCTTTGGAAGGCGAAATCGCCACCTATTGCGCCGGTTACAAGACGGAGGACCTGCCCGAGATCTGCGCGCTCTCCGACCATGTCATCTTCAATTCGCCGGGCCAGATTGCGCGGTTTCGCCCCATTCTCGATCAGCATTCGGGCTTCGACATCGGTCTACGCATCAATCCCCAGCATGCCACCGGCGAAGTGCCGCGCTATGACCCCTGCGCCCCCAATTCGCGCCTCGGCTGGCCGATCGGGCAATTGCGCCCGGAGCATATGGCAGGCGTCTCAGGCCTCCATTTCCATACGCTGTGCGAGCAGGATTTCGTGCCTCTGGCCGCCACATATGAGGCGCTGAAGCCCCACATATCGCCGTACCTGCCCCAGTTGAAATGGCTGAATTTCGGGGGCGGGCACCACATCACCCGCGCCGATTACCAGCGCGAGGAGCTGATTGCTTTCCTCAAGCGGGTGAAGATCGACACCGGATGCGAAATTTACCTCGAACCGGGCGAGGCAGTGGCGCTTGATGCCGGCATTCTGGTCGGCACCGTGCTCGATACGTTCACCAATGGCATGAAGCTGGCGATCACCGATGTTTCCGCCACCTGCCACATGCCGGACGTGATCGAGGCGCCCTATCGCCCGGCCATGCTGGGCGAGGGCGCGGCGGGCGGCCCTGCCACCTGTGATCCCGTGCGCCTGGGCGGCCCATCGTGTCTGGCTGGCGATGTCATCGGTGACTACCGCATCGATGCCGGCGTGGGCCAGCGTTTCGCCTTCCTCGATCAGGCGCATTATTCGATGGTCAAGACCACCAGCTTCAACGGTGTACCCTTACCCTCGATCTGGCTGTGGGACAGCGAGACCGACGTGCTGGAATGCGTGCGGCGATTCGGGTGGGAGGTTTTCCGGGACCGGCTGAGCTGAAAAAACCGTCATTAAACTGTCATATAGCCTGGCTAGTGCGAAAAGTGGAACGCATCTGCGCCACTTTTAGCTGGCTCGCGAAAATCGCGGTGTGTTTTCACTTGCAGTTCATCTCCACCCGGATATAGGCACCCCCCGCTGCCCCAAGGGGACTTCCAAACCGCAAGGCAGCTTTCATCCGTTGTGTTCTGGCTGAAAGGCCTATTGGGGGTCCCTTGAATTGCACATCCAACCCGATGCTTTGGCGGTAGCGCGCGCGCTCGCGCCTGACGAACCCGTCATTCTCAATCGCCCGCAGGCCGCGGCCCGCGCCGCTGGATTCTTCGCATCGAAGTTTCCGGGTAAGTCGCTGTATGCAGTGAAGGCGAACCCTTCGCCCACGCTGCTGCGCGTGTTATGGGATGCCGGCATCACCCATTACGACGTGGCCTCGATCACCGAGGTTCGGCTGGTGCGCGGCGTCCTGCCCGAGGCGGTGCTGTGCTTCATGCATCCGGTCAAGCCGGCGGCTGCTATCGCCGAGGCCTATCACCGCCACGGCGTGCGGGTGTTCAGCCTCGATTCGGCGGGCGAGCTGGCCAAAATCGTCGAGGCGACCAATGGCGCCGATGGCGCGGCGGCCGAGGATCTGTCGCTGTGTGTGCGGCTGCGGGTGTCGTCCGAATATTCGGAACTGAGCCTTTCGTCCAAATTCGGGATCGATCTGGCCGACGTGGCGCCGCTGCTTCAGGCAACGCGGCAGGTCGCCGATTGCCTCGGCATCTGCTTCCATGTCGGCAGCCAGGCGATGACGCCCTTCGCCTATGTTCAGGCGCTGGAGCGGGTGCGCGCGGCGATCGTCGGCGCGGCGGTCGTGGTGGATATCATCGATGTGGGCGGCGGTTTCCCGTCGATCTATCCGGGGATGGAGCCGCCGTCGCTGGAGGATTACTTTGCGGTCATCCACCGCTATGCCGAATCGCTGCCGGTGTCCTATTCGTCCGAGCTGTGGTGCGAGCCGGGCCGGGCGCTGGCCGCCGAGTACAATTCGCTGATCGTGCGGGTCGACCGCCGTCGCGGCAATGAACTGTATATCAATGAGGGTGCCTATGGCGCGCTGTATGATGCGGCGCATCTGGGCTGGCGGTTTCCGGTGAGGGCGCTGGGCGGCACCGATGCCGCGCCCTGTGAGGATTTCGCGTTCTACGGCCCGACCTGTGACGACGCCGATTTTATGGAGGGGCCGTTCGTGCTGCCTTCGGACATCGCGGTGGGCGATTATATCGAGATCGGGATGCTGGGCGCCTATGGCGCGGCGATGCGCACGCGGTTCAATGGCTTTGGCGAAGGGCTGGAGGCGGAGGTCCGCGACGAGCCGATGTCCAGCCAATATGCCGGTGGTCGCCGCGATCCGCGCGTGTCGGACAATGTGGTGAGCCTCAGGTAAGGGAGATCCTCCCCCGGCGGGGGAGGATTCTCGTCAATCTCACCGCTACCCTTGGTCGCTTCGGCGAATCCGGTCGGTTAAGCCCTTTCACTTGGGGCCGCCGCGCCCTAGAACGGAATGGCGTTTCATTGAATCGTCATCCCGCTCTAGATTTCTTTGTCGCGTGATTTTTCGACAAAAACCGGTACCCACTTTTTGTCATCACGCTCTAAAATGGCCCTCATCATGGCTCGCCCAACCCCCGCCGCATTCGACAAGGTCAAGACCGTCGCCGAGAACCGGCGTGCGAAGTTCGATTATTTCATCGACAGCACGTTTGAGACCGGCATCTGCCTGACCGGCACCGAGGTCAAATCGCTCCGCTTTGGCGAGGGGTCGATCGCGGAGGCCTATGCCGAGGTCAAGGGCGGCGAAGTGTGGCTGGTCAATGCCAATGTGCCCGAATTCAGCCACGGCAACCGCTATAACCATGAACCCAAGCGGCCGCGCAAGCTGCTGCTGCATGAGCGCGAGATCGCCAAGATGACCGGCGCGGTGGAGCGCAAGGGTATGACGCTGGTGCCGCTGGCGATTTATTTCAACGGGCGGGGGCGGGCCAAGGTCGAACTCGCGCTGGCCAAGGGCAAAAACGCCGCCGACAAGCGCGCCACCACCAAGGAGCGTGAGTGGAAGCGCGATCAGGCGCGGATCATGCGCGAATTCAATTGAGCCGGCCATGAGCACCCAACCTGTATGAGCACCCTGTTCGCCCCGCTGGCCGCAAAGCTGCGCGCACATGTGCCGACCCGCGAATGGGTGGAGGGCAACCCGTTCCTGCGCCCGGTCGCGCATCTGGTGCTGCGCAGCGAGCTGTGGCGGATGAACCGGCGTGCGGTGCCCCGGGCGATCGCGCTCGGGTTGTTCCTGGGGGTGACGATCCCGGTGGCGCATAGTGTTATCGCGGCGCTGCTGGCGGTGTTTATCGGCGCCAATGTGCCGGTGGCCTTTGCGACGACCTGGGTGATCAGCAATCCGGTGACCTGGCTGGTGATCTATCCGGTGGCATATCATATCGGGCGGTTCCTGATGCAGCTGGAGGTGTTTGCCCCGCTGCACCCGATGGCCCCCGCGCTCAGTGAGCATGCGGCGGGTCTAGGCGCGGGGCGTCATGGCTCGCATCACCATCATATGCTGCACCGCATCGCCGATCTGGGCATGACGCTGGCCTTTGGGATGATTGTCGAGGCGACGGTGCTGGCGGTGCTGGGCTATGGGCTTAGCACTTTGGCGTGGCGTTGGTGGATCGCGCGCAAGTGGCGGCGGCGGCATGTGCGGCGGCGCCCAATGCCAACAACCGCGCCGGTGGCAGTGGAATGAGCCGGGCAGCGCCTCCGATCCGGGCGTCGTCTCCCGCCACCTGGGCGCAGTCGGTGTTCGGACCGGGGCTCGCGGGGCGCGATTATCTGGCGCTGGGTGCGGCATTTGTGGTCAGCGTGCTGGTGGTCGGTCTGGCGGCGCATCGTGCAGTGGCAGCGGCGAGCTTTGGCAGCGGAGTGATCGCGCTGGGCGGGGTGCTGGTCGTGTTGCTGCGGCGGCCGGGCGAGGCGGCGGCGGATTTTGCCGCGCCCGACTGGTCGGTGACGGTGGCGGCGATCGAGCGGCCCGATGTCGCCGTGGCGGTGACCGACCGGGCCGGGCGGCTGGTCTGCGCCAATGCGCTGTATGAGAGCTGGTTTACCGCCGATGCCGCGCCGCCGCGCCTGCCGGTGTCGGACGCCTCGCACGAACGGCTGGCGCGCGCCGCAAGAGCCGCGTGGCAGAGCGGGCTGGCGCAGGTCGATCTGGTGGAGCGCAATGATGGCGGGGCCGGCGGGCGCTGGCAGGCGGAGGCGGTGCGCGCCGGGCGCGGCGATGATTTCCTGATCTGGCGGTTTGCGCCGCTGCTGGCCGCCGATCCGGTGGCGGAACTGGCCGCGCATGTCGAGGGGCGCATGGGCCGCGCGCTGGCGCTGGCCGGTCTGTCGGCGGTGGTGGTGGAGCCGGGCGGGCTGATCCATGCTCGCAGCGAGGGCTTTGCCCTGCGCGCCGCCGGTGACGCGCGTGCGAAACTGGTGGGGGAAGAATTCGCCGGCCTGTTCGCGCAGGACGACAATGAGAATATCTATTGGGCGCGCGATACGCACAAGCTGGCGCCGCTGACCATGTTCTACCTGCCGCTGGCCGATCCCGATGCGCCGGGCACGCCTACGCCCGATAGCGTGCCGTCGCTGATGCTGCTGGTCGATCACGGGGTTGGTCTGGGCGGTGGCGGACACGCGCAGGCCCCGGCGCCGCATCTGGAGGCTTTGCTGGGGCAATTGCCGCTGGGGCTGGCCATGGCGGATCGCGACGGGCGGCTGCTGTTTGCCAATGCCGCCTTCATGCGCGCGGCGGGGCGCGAGGGCGAGGCGCCGCCGACCTACCCGACCGACCTGGTGGTGCGGGAGGACAAGGCGGCGATGTCGGACGCGGTGCGCCGCTATGCGCAGGGGCCGGCCACCTCGGGCGATGTCGCGATCCGGCTGGCCGCACAGCCCGATGAGCCGGTGTCGCTGAGCCTGGCGGGGGTGCGCGGGCTGGGCGAGGCGTCGGTGCTGCTGGGCCTCACCGATTCGACCGAGGAGACGCGGCTGAAACGGCAGGTGGCACAGGCGACCAAGATGCAGGCGGTCGGCCAACTGGCCGGCGGGGTCGCGCATGATTTCAACAATGTGCTGACCGCGATTATAGGAACTTGCGATCTGATGCTGCTGCGTCATACGCCCGGCGATTCGGATTATGACGATATTCAGCAGATCCGCGCCTCATCCAACCGCGCCGCCTCGCTGACCCGGCAATTGCTCGCCTTTTCGCGCCAGCAGACCTTGCGGCCCGAGGTGTTGCAGCTACCCGATGTGGTGACCGAAATCTCGCAGATGCTGCGGCGGCTGATCGGTGAGAAAATCCAGCTGGTGGTCAGCCACGCGCGCGATCTGGGCCCGGTGCGCGCCGATCCGACCCAGCTGGAGCAGGTGATCGTCAACCTCGTGGTCAATGCGCGCGACGCGATGCAGGAGCATGGCGGGCGGATCGGCAGCGACGGCGCGGGCCGGCTGATGCTCTCGACCAGGCGCATCACCGCTGCCGATGTGCGCGCGCTGCGCAACGAGATCGTGCCCGTCGCCGATTACAGCGCGCTGATCGTCGAGGACACCGGCGGCGGCATCCCGCCCGAGCATCTCGGCAAGATCTGGGAGCCGTTTTTCACCACCAAGGAGCCGGGGCGCGGCGGCAACATGGGCGGCACCGGGCTGGGGCTTTCCACCGTTTACGGCATCGTCAAGCAATCGGGCGGCTTCATCTTTGCGGAAAATGAGCCGGCGCTTGGCGGAGGGCCGGGGGGCGCGCGATTCTCGGTCTATCTACCGGTCCATCATACCGAGCCGGGCGATGCGCCGGCCTTGGCTCGCCCGCGTGAGGCGCCGGCGCGCTGGGGAGGGGGCGGGGCGATCCTGCTGGTCGAGGACGAGGATTCGGTGCGCGCGGTGGCCGAACGCGCGCTGGCCCGCGCCGGTTATACGGTGACGGCGGCGGCGGATGGCGATCTCGGGCTGGAGGCGGTGGAGGCGCGTCTGGCCGCGGGCGAGGCGATGTTCGATCTCGTGGTCAGCGATGTCGTGATGCCGTCGATGGACGGCCCGGCGATGGCGCGCGCGATCCGCAAACTTGCGCCTGCGCTGCCGGTGCTGTTCATGTCCGGATATGCGGAGGAACACCTAAGGCACGAGATTGACATCGCCGACATGTTCTTCCTGCCCAAGCCGTTTTCGGTGCAATTGCTGTCAGATAAAGTGGCGGAAATCATGGCTTTGGCGGCGTCGGGCGCGTGCTGAAAATAAATTTCGTTCGCCTCTTGTTCCAAAAGAACAAATCAAATACAACATCCCTTGTTGACCTTTCGGGTCTGCGGCTTAGGCAAGGGAATTGATCATGGCAGCGCAGCTCAAGCTTATTCAGGAAGGCAAGGATTTGAACGGTAAGGCGGGGGCCAAGGCGGATCTGGATCGGCAAAAGGCACTGGAAGCGGCGCTGGCGCAGATCGATCGCGCCTTCGGCAAGGGTTCGGCGATGAAGTTGGGCTCAAAGGAAGCGATGCAGATCGAAACGATCTCCACTGGCTCGCTGGGTCTGGATATTGCGCTGGGCGTTGGCGGATTGCCGCGCGGGCGCGTTATTGAGATCTACGGTCCCGAAAGCTCGGGCAAGACCACGCTGGCGCTGCATGTCATCGCCGAGGCGCAGAAGAATGGCGGGACGGCGGCGTTTGTCGATGCCGAGCACGCGCTCGATCCGGGCTATGCGAAGAAGCTGGGCGTGGACATCGATGAGCTGATCGTGTCGCAGCCCGATACTGGCGAGCAGGCGCTGGAGATCGTCGATACGCTGGTGCGGTCCAACGCGATCGACGTGCTTGTAATCGATTCGGTGGCGGCGCTGGTGCCCCGCGCGGAGATCGAGGGTGAGATGGGGGATAGCCATGTTGGCCTGCAAGCGCGGCTGATGTCGCAGAGTTTGCGCAAGCTGACCGGTTCGATCAGCCGCTCGCGCTGCATGGTGATCTTCATCAACCAGCTGCGGATGAAAATCGGCGTGATGTACGGCAACCCGGAGACGACGACCGGAGGCAACGCGCTGAAATTCTATGCCAGCGTCCGGCTCGACATCCGCCGCACCGGGCAGATCAAGGATCGCGACGAGATCACCGGCAACACCACCCGCGTCAAGGTGGTGAAGAACAAGGTGGCGCCGCCGTTCAAGCAAGTCGAATTCGACATCATGTACGGGCAGGGCATTTCGAAGATCGGTGAAATCCTCGACCTTGGGGTCAAGGCCGGGCTGGTCGAGAAATCAGGGGCATGGTTCAGTTACGATTCGATCCGCATCGGCCAGGGGCGTGAGAATTCGAAAAATTACCTGCTCGAAAATCCGGAAGTTTCGGACCGGCTGGAGGCTGCGATACGCGGCCGCACCGAAGGTCTTGCCGTGGAAATGATGGCTGGTCCGGAAGCGGACGAATAATCAGGCGCACGAAGGGCGAGGCGGCGCGCGCGATTTGGGCAAAGGCGCGCGCCGGCTGCCACAAAACCTAGCCGGTGCGCGGGGGCAAACCCCGGGGCACCGGCTTTGCGCGTGAAGGCCCCGCCTTTCAGAGCGCCGCAGAGCGCCGCAGAGCGCCGCAGTCAAACGGGCAGTCGAGAATTTCGCGCCTACCGCCAATCGCACCGCCGCCGGCAACAGTAATCGCGCCTTCCCGCTTGTCGCGCGCCCGCGCGTAGCTTATCGGCGCGAGACATGATCTCGACCAATGATATCCGCCGTTCGTTCCTCGATTACTTCGGGGCCAATGGCCATGACGTGATGCCTTCGGCGCCGCTAGTGCCGTATAATGATCCGACGCTGATGTTCGTCAACGCGGGGATGGTACCGTTCAAGAACGTGTTCACCGGGTTGGAGAGCCGGGTCAGCCCGCGCGCCACCTCCTCGCAAAAATGCGTGCGCGCCGGCGGCAAGCACAACGATCTCGACAATGTCGGCTATACCGCCAGGCACCACACATTTTTCGAGATGCTCGGCAATTTCTCCTTCGGCGATTATTTCAAGGAACAGGCGATCCACCACGCCTGGACGCTCCTCACCGGCGAATGGGGTCTGGCCAAGGATCGCCTGTCGGTCACGGTCTATCACGATGACGATGAGGCGTTCGACCTGTGGCGCAAGATTGGCGTCCCGGAGACGCGGATCATCCGCATCGCCACCTCGGACAATTTTTGGTCGATGGGCGACACCGGCCCCTGCGGCCCGTGCAGCGAAATCTTCTACGACCACGGCGCCGACATCCCCGGCGGCCCCCCGGGCAGCCCGGACGAGGACGGGGACCGCTTCATCGAAATCTGGAACCTGGTGTTCATGCAGTTCGAGCAGCAGGCCGGCGGCATCCGCACACCCTTGCCGCGCCCGTCGATCGACACCGGCATGGGGCTCGAACGTATCGCCGCGGTGATGCAGGGCGTGCATGACAATTACGACATTGACACGTTCCGCGCCCTGATCGCCGCCTCCGAAAGCCTGACCGGGGTCAAGGCCGAGGGCGACAGCACTGCCAGCCACCGCGTCATCGCCGACCATTTGCGCTCAGTCAGCTTCCTGCTTGCAGATGGCGTGCTGCCATCGAACGAGGGGCGCGGCTATGTGCTGCGGCGGATCATGCGGCGCGCGATGCGGCACGCGCATCTGGTCGGCGCGAAAACCCCGCTGATGCACCGCCTCGTGCCCGCGCTGGTCGGCGAGATGGGCCCGGCCTATCCTGAACTCGCGCGCGCACAGCCGCTGATCGAGGATGTGCTGGCGCGTGAGGAAACCCGCTTTCGCCAAACGTTGACCAACGGGCTGCGCCTGCTCGACGAGGAAACCGCCGCGATCACCACCGGCGGCATCCTGCCCGGCGACACCGCGTTCAAACTCTACGACACCTTCGGCTTCCCCTACGACCTCACCGAAGACGCCTTGCGCCCGCGCGGGATTGCGGTCGATCGCGCCGGCTTCGACACCGCGATGGCCCGGCAAAAGGCGGCCGCGCGCGCCGCGTGGAAAGGTTCTGGCGAGGCCGCATCGGGCGAGGTGTGGTTCGACATTGCCGAGCGTGAGGGCGCCACCGAATTCACTGGCTACACCGCCAGCCATGGCGAGGGCCGGGTTGTGGCGCTGGTGCGCGCCGGGGCCGAAGCGGCCAGCGCCGGGCCGGGCGACGAGGTCGTCGTGCTCACCAACCAGACGCCGTTCTATGGCGAAAGCGGCGGGCAGGCCGGGGACGCCGGCACGATCACCGGCGCGCCCGGCGGCGAGAATGCCGGATTGCGGCTCACCGTCACCGATACCGCCAAGCCGCTGGGCCGGCTGCACGCGCATCATGCGCGGGTCGAGGCCGGCACCATCCGCGTCGGCGACGGCGTGGCGCTCGCCATCGACACCACGCGGCGTGATGCCATCCGGGCCAACCATTCGGCCACGCATCTGCTGCACGCGGCGCTACGCGGCAGGCTGGGCGCGCATGTCACGCAGAAGGGATCGCTGGTCGCGCCCGACCGGCTGCGCTTCGATTTCTCGCAGCCCACCGCGCTGACGGCGGACGATATCGCTGCCGTCGAGGCCGAGGTAAACGCCGAAATCCGCGCCAATGAGCCCGTCACCACGCGGCTGATGAGCCCGGATGACGCGATTGCCGCCGGCGCGATGGCGCTGTTCGGGGAGAAATATGGCGAGGAGGTTCGCGTACTCGGGATGGGCCGCAAGGCGCAGAACACGAATGCCTATTCCGTCGAATTGTGCGGCGGCACGCATGTCCGGGCGCTGGGCGACATCGGCCTGTTGCGCATCGTGGCCGAGGGTGCGGTCAGCTCGGGCGTGCGCCGGATCGAGGCGCTGACCGGTGAGGCCGCGCGGGCGTGGCTGGTGCGCCGCGAGGAGGCGTTGAAAGGCACGGCGGCGCTGCTGCGCACGACGCCGGACGAGGTCGAGGCGCGGGTTGCGGCGCTGGTCGATGAGCGGCGCAAGCTGGAGCGCGAGCTGGCCGAGGCGAAGAAGGCCTTGGCATTGGGCGGCGGCGGCGCGGGCGCGGCCCCGGCGGCGGACGAAAGCATCGCCGGTGTCACTTTCACCGGGCAGGTGATCGAGGGGCTGGAGGCCAAGGAACTCAGGGGCCTGCTCGATCAGGCGAAGGCGCGGATCGGATCGGGCGTCGCGGCGTTGATCGCGGTGAACGACGGGCGCGCCAGCATCGCGGTGGCTGTTACCGACGACCTGACCGGCCGGCTGAGCGCGGTCGATCTGGTGCGTGCCGGGGTCGAAGCGCTGGGCGGCAAGGGCGGCGGCGGACGGCCCGATATGGCGCAGGGCGGCGGGCCGGACGGCGCCAATGCGGCAGCGGCGATCGCGGCGGTGCGAGCGGTTCTCGCGGGTTAAAGCATCGCACCAAAACGTGGGTACCGGTTTTTGGCTTAAGCGATGCGATAACAACCTATCAGCTCCGTTCGCGCAGGGTGGAACTCCTCAGCTTCGGTTTCTCCGTCAACTCGCCTTCATGCATGATCTGCTCGCGCAATTCGTCGCGCTTTTCGTGGATCGAGGCGATGACGAAGCCCATCGCCACGCCCAGTTCCACCAGCACAGCCTCCGACAATTGCAGGGACGCCTCCAGCGTTTCTGGCACTGCATGGCTGGCTCCGGCGCGGTAAAGCTGGGCCGCGTGGCTGGTATCGCGGGCGCGGGCGATGATCGGCAGGGCGGGATGGCCGACGCGTAGCCGCCGCACCAGCCGCGCTGCCGCCACAGGATCGTCCATGGTCAGGATCACCGCGCTCGCCCGATCGAGCCCCAGCCGCGCCAGGGTCGCGCGCTGCCCCGCATCGCCGAACACCACCGGGAACCCGGCGGCCAGCCCCGTGGCGATCAGGTCCGGGTCCATATCGATGCCCACGAACGGCCGCTGGTGGGTCTGGAGCATCTCGGCCACCAGCCGGCCAGTTCTGCCGAAACCGATGATGATCGCATGCGCCTCGGTCTCGTCGGTCACCGCCAGCGTGGCCTGCGCATCGACTTGCCGCGCCAGCCGTCGCCCCGCCCAGGCTAGCCCCGGCGTCACGATTAGGCCCAGCGCGGCGACCATCTGCCAGAATTGCGCGGTGCCGGCCTGGATCAACCCGGCATTTGCGGCGGCGGCCAGCACGATCAGCGTCGATTCGGATGGGCTGGACAGCAGGATGCCGGCCTCGGTCGCGGTGCCGGTGCGCGCGCCCATCAGCCGCAGTAGCACGCCAGTGACGATCGCCTTCACCACGATCACGCCCGCCGTGGCCGCAAGGATTGCGGGTAGGTGACGCAGCAGCACGCCAAGGTCGATGCCCATGCCGATGGTGATCAAGAATATGCCCAGGGCCAGCCCCTTGAACGGGGCGGTGATCGTCTCGACCTCGCCGTGGTACTCGGTCTCGGCGATCAGCAGCCCCGCGATCAAAGCACCCACGATGGGCGACAGGCCGACCCCGGCGGTGGCCAGCGCCGCGACGATGATGACCAGCAGGCTGGCCGAAAGCAGCATCTCCGGGCTTTTGGTGCGGGCCGCCTGCGCGAACAGGCGCGGCAACAAGAGGCGGCCCGCCGCCAGCAGCAGCAGCACCACCACCAGCCCCAGCAGCATCGTCCGCGCAAGATCCCCCCAGCCGGCCCCGGCCTGAGGCGCCAGCGCCCCCAGCACGAAGATCGTCGGGACCAGCGCCAGATCCTCGAAAAGCAACATAGCCAGCGCGGCGCGCCCAACCGCCGTGCGGCTGCCCACGATCGGCAGCACCAGCGCGGTCGACGACATCGCCAGCGCCACACCCAGCCCGATGGCGCCCGCCGGCCCTTCGCCCGCCAGCGCCAGCCCAAACGCCAGCAACAGCGATCCGGCGATCAGTTCCATCGCGCCGAGGCCGAACACCTGCCGCCGCATCGCCCACAGCCGGTCGAAACTCAGCTCCAGCCCCACCGAAAACAACAGCAGCACGATGCCGAATTCGGCAAATGGCTGGAGCCCCTCTGGGTCAGAGATCGTCACATAGCTGAGCCACGGATGATCGAACACCTGCCGGCCCAGGCCATAGGGGCCGACCAGCAGCCCGGTCAGGATAAACCCGATCACCGGGGTGATACGAAACCGCGCGAACACCGGGATCACGATTCCCGCCGCGCCGAGGATGACCAGCGCGTCGCTATAGCTTGCAGGGTTGATTTCGCTGGCCATGGGTTTGGACTGTGGCGCAATTGGCAAGGGATGTCAGATGGTTTGTGATACCATCATCCTTGGCGGCGGCCCGGCGTGGGTGAGCAACGTGGGCGGCCATATCGGAACTGGTCAATATGGCACAGCGACGCGAAAAGGGGCCCGCAACCGCAGGCCCCTCGACGTGATCGGCCAGACCTTCAAGCCCAAACGCTCAAGCGGCGAAATTCACCCCGCCGTGGCCATCGCCGCTTCAAGGTTCTCACGCACCGCCTCAAAGAAGCGTTCGGTGGTCATCCAGCTTTGGTCGGGGCCGATCAGCAGGGCGAGATCCTTGGTCATCTTGCCGCTCTCCACGGTTTCGATGCAGATCCGCTCCAGCGTTTCGGCGAATTTCACCACCTCGGGCGTATTGTCGAAGCGCCCGCGATAGATCAGCCCGCGCGTCCATGCGAAGATCGATGCGATCGGGTTGGTGCTGGTCGCCTTGCCCTGCTGATGCTGGCGGTAATGGCGGGTCACGGTGCCATGCGCGGCCTCGGCCTCCACCGTCTTGCCGTCTGGCGTGGTCAGCACCGAGGTCATCAGGCCCAGGCTGCCGAAGCCCTGCGCCACCTGATCCGATTGCACGTCGCCATCGTAATTCTTGCAGGCCCAGACGAATTTGCCCGACCATTTCAACGCGCTGGCAACCATGTCGTCGATCAGGCGATGCTCATAAACGATGCCGGCGGCGGCGAACTTCTCCTTGAAGCCCTCGTTCTCATAGACCTCGGCGAACAGGTCCTTGAAGCGCCCGTCATAGGCCTTGAGGATGGTGTTCTTGGTTGACAGATAGACGGGCCAGCCCAGATTGAGCCCGTAATTCAGCGATGCGCGCGCGAAATCGCGGATCGAATCGTCAAGGTTGTACATCGCCAGCGCAACGCCGCCCGAGGGATAGTGGAACACTTCCTCGTCGATGCGGTCGCCATTGTCGCCCTCCCACACCAGACGCAGCTTGCCGGGGCCGGGGACGACGAAATCGGTCGCCTTGTACTGATCGCCGAACGCATGGCGGCCGACCACGATCGGGTCGGTCCAGCCGGGGATCAGCCGGGGGACGTTGCGGATGACGATCGGCTCGCGGAAAACCACCCCGCCCAGGATGTTGCGGATAGTGCCATTGGGCGATTTCCACATTTTCTTGAGGCCGAATTCCTCGACCCGCTGCTCATCGGGGGTGATCGTCGCGCATTTGACGCCGACGCCGTATTTCAGGATGGCATTGGCGCTGTCGATGGTGATCTGGTCACCGGTCTGATCGCGCATTTCGACCGAAAGATCGTAATATTTCAGGTCGATGTCGAGGTAGGGCAGGATCAGCTGTTCGCGGATCCACTGCCAGATGATGCGGGTCATTTCGTCGCCATCGATCTCGACGACGGGATTTGCTACCTTGATCTTGGCCATGTGAGTCTGCTTTCCCCGGATGAATTCCAGCCGGCTTTAGCAGAGCATCGGCCCGGCGCAAGGCGGCCTGAAAGCTCCGGTATCTCCCCGTATTGCGTCATCGCGAGGGGGATTTGCCCGCAGGCGGCGAATGGTGGGCGTAGGAAGGATTGAACTTCCGACCCCTGCGATGTCAACACAGTGCTCTACCACTGAGCTATACGCCCAAACCATTCGCCTGCCTGCGGGGCAGGGGCGCCTTTAGCGGCGGCTTGCGATGCTGGCAAGCCGCGTCCGGTATTATTGCATTTCGGCCTGTGGCGGCTGGCCGAACACGCGCTGAACCTCCATCACCAGGTCCTTGAGGTGGAACGGCTTGGACAGCACCTTGGCGGCGGGCGCCTCGCGGCTGGCCTTCAGGGTCACGGCGGCAAAGCCGGTGATGAAAATGACCTTGGTGGAGGGCGAAATCTCGGCGCAGCGCTGGGCCAGCTCAATCCCGTCCATCTCGGGCATCACGATATCGGACAGCAGCAGGTCGAAATGCTGATATTCGAGATAGGGCAGCGCCTCGGTGCCGCGATCGACCGCGACGACTTCATAGCCGGCATTCTCCAGCGCGCGCGCCAGATAGGTGCGCATGGCGTCGTCATCTTCGGCGAGCAGGATGCGGATCATTGCGTTTCGGTGCTCCAGTCTGGACCAGCCTTATAGACGCGCTGCGGTTAACAATCCTGCCCAAATTTCCATGCGCCCAGCTTTGGGACGGTTGTTTTGCGAGAAGCGCGAGAGGGCGCTTTCGCCTGGGAAGCCCGCGCCATCCCGCGCGCCCTCCCGGCCTCCCATTCAGTGTGCATTCTGTGGGAGGTCGGGAGGGGGCGCGGGACGGCACAGGCTGCGCGACCCACAGGTCGCCAATCAAACAGACACGGGATGGCACGGGTTTAGCGGAACCAAAACTGCCGCAGGCTTCGCGCCCCCACGCGGCAAAAGCATCAACCCAAGCCCCTCTCCAACCCCGCCGCCGACCTGGGAACATGGTCGTTGGACTTCTCGCCGGCATAGGCGCCGGTGCGTACCGCATTCACTTTCCAGCGTTTGCACAGCTTGCACCCGGCACGTCCGTTGCGCGCCTTTTTGCGCGTTTGTGATGCATCGCCGCCTCCTTATTTCGCGCGAAGTATTCACCAAACGGCGGAGGGGCGCGACCCGCGAAGCGTGGCAAGCCGATCCACCGCACCACCTCCCGCTTTGACAGTGGGGGCAATCAAGGTCAGCTTGCCATTATGGAGCTGCATGCGCCCGGAACAGACGATTCGCTGACGATCACCGGGGGTGAGATACCCGGCGACTCGGGCATTCCGGCGTTTTATTTCCGTGCGCCGAATCCGTCCGCGATCCCGGTGCTGATCGCGGTGCCGCATGCCGGGCGGGCCTATCCGGGGGCGCTGTTGGAGCGGATGCGGAATCCCGGCTTTGCCGCGCTGCGGCTGGAGGACCGCTATGTCGACCGGCTGGCCGAGGCGGTCGCGCGCCAGACCGAGGCCAGCCTGCTGGTCGCCCGCGCGCCGCGTGCGATGATCGATCTCAACCGTGCGGTCGACGATGTCGACTGGACGATGTTCGGTGATCGCCCCGCCGAGGTCGGCAGCTATACGCCCGGACGCCGCGCGCGCAGCGGGCTGGGCCTGATTCCGCGCCGGCTGCCGGGCATTGGCGAGTTGTGGAAACGGCGCCACGATCACGCCGATCTGGCCGCGCGGATCTCCGGCATCCATGAGCCCTATCATGCGCGGCTGGGCGAGGTGATGTTGGGGCTGCGGGCGCGGTGGGGGGCCGCACTGTTGCTCGATCTGCATTCAATGCCACCGCTGGGGTTGCGCAGCGGCTTGCCGGGCCCTGATTTCGTGGTGGGGGACCGATTCGGCGCGAGTTGTCACGGCAATCTGGTCGCCTCAACCTTCGCGTATTTTCACCAGATTCGGCGCAGCGCCGGGCATAACCGGCCCTATGCCGGCGGCTATGTGCTGGAGCGGCATGCGGCGCCGGGGCGCGGGCTGCATGCGGTACAGCTGGAGATAGACCGCTCGTGCTACCTCGATTCGCGGCTGGCCGAGCCGGGGCCGGGGTTCGAGTCGATGGTGACGTTGCTGGTCGGTCTGGTGCGGCGGCTGTCGGCCGAGGTGGCTGCGCTCGGCACGTTGGAGAGCAGCACGCCAAGCGGGGTCTGGGCGGAGGCGGCGGAATAGGGTGCGCAAAGCGTCCCTCATAAAAAACCACCCCGCGCGGATGCGCGAGGTGGCCAAGGTTCAGGGAGGTGGTGCACAAGTGCACCGACACCACCGGACCATGAGGGAAGCCCGACAGTGCAGGCATCATCATACGACGCGGCCGTAAGGCTGGCAAGGGTCCAAATCGACGGTCAGCGACCTCTGGCCGCGCCCGTTTGCCGATGAGCGCGGCAGGGCGTTTTTCGAGGAGTCTGTGCCATCCCGCGCTGAGTCTTTAAATTATGGGGAAGCCTGTTCCATCCCGCTCCCCCTCCCGACCTCCGATTCAGGATGGAACGCTGTGGGAGGTCGGGAGGGGGGCGGGATGGAGCAGGCTTCATCGCCGCTAGGCGATCAAACAACGCCCCTCAAGTCACGGGCAGCGTCAATGGGCCCTTGCCCTGCTGCACCTGGAGCGCAAACACATCGCGCATCAGCTCCAGACTGAACAGATGCGCAAAGATCAGCGGCAGCATCCCGCTCTGGTTCCAGCCGCGCAGCACATCGCCGCGCAATTCGCGCAGCTTGTCCTGATTGATCATCTGGAAGCCGCGATAGATGAACGGCTGATCATTGCCTTCCCGCTGGATGCCGACCTCGCCTTCCATCAGCAGGTCATGCTTTTTCAGCTCGGCGCAAAAATTGCCCGTGCGCAGGCCGGCTTCCTCGAATTGCTCGCAAAAGCCCAGCATGCCCTTGCAGTTCTCGCTCGGCTGACCATCCTCGAACAGTGCGCCGCCCTCATCGAATTCGCCGATCAGGCCGGAGCTGGGATCAAAGCACAGCGACAGCTCGGTCGCCTCGGGGGTCAGCCGCGCCAGCAGGAACGGATAACGGCGCGCATAGGCCGGTACATAGGTGCCGGGGGTGACCGCGCCATCGGCCGTGACGAACACGTTGACGCCCTCGTTCAGCCCCATCAGCGCCAGCGGCACCGGATTGTCGCCCGAGGAAAAGATGATCGGGAAATGGCGCTGCGCCTGAGGAAATTCCTCGACGGTCAGCGGAATGGCATGCTGATCGATCAACCACGGCGCAACATCGCTCGACTTGCTCTTCCAGCCGCCATGATCGCGGCTGTTGAGCGGCACCAGATCCTTGTAGAAAATCGGCAGATTGGGGTCGGTGGGCGCGCTGGCCATGAAAAATTCTCCCTGATGCGTATTCCGGTCCGGCACGGTCACCGGATATCTGGCACCGGATCTCCGGCACCGAATCTCCGGAACAACGCGGTAAACTTAAATATGGAGCGGGCGTTTAGGCGCTGGGCCGGCATCAGGCAAGAGGGAGGGTTTTGGCTGCGGGGTGGCGAGCGATGCGGCTGGGGGAGGGGTCTAACCCAGCAGCTTGCCCGGATTGAGCAGGCCCTGCGGATCGAGGGCTGTTTTCACCGCGCGCATCATCGCCAGCGCGGTGGGATCGCCCAGCCGCAACAGTTCGTCACGCTTCAATTGCCCGATACCATGCTCGGCCGAGATCGAGCCACCCCACTGCGTCACCAGATCGTGCACCGCGCGCGCAATCGCCTTGCCCTCGCCCGCCTCCCACACCTGCCCATCGACCCCGGCGGGCGCGAGGACGTGGAAATGCACATTGCCATCGCCGAGATGGCCAAAGCCGATCGCCTGCGTGCCGGGAAACCGCGCCTCGATCGCAGCGATGGCCGCGTCGACGAAATCGGGCATCGCCGCCACCGGGACCGAGAGATCGTGCTGCATCGCCGGGCCCTTGGCGCGTTCCGCCGGGGAAACCGATTCGCGCAGGTTCCAGAACGCCTCGGCCTGCGTCTCGTTGGCGGCGATCACCGCATCGCCCAGCAGGCCAGCCTCGAACGCGCTGGCCAGCAACGCCTCGACACGTTCGGGCAGCGTATCGGCACCGTCGTCATCGGCCACCACTTCGATCAGCGCATGCCACGGATGCGGCGCGGCGAGCGGAGCGCGCGCCCCCGGCAGATAGGCGCAGACCGCCGCCAGACTGGCCGACGGCACCACCTCGAACCCCTCCAGCGCCTCGCCCAGCGCAGCCTCGGCATGGAGCAGCAGCGCGCGCGCCGCCTGCAAACTGGCCACCCCGGCCCACACCACCTGCCGGTCGGCCATCGCCGGCACCAGCCGCAGCGTCGCCGCCGTCACGATTCCCAAAGTACCCTCGGACCCGATCAGCAATTGCTTGAGGTCAAAGCCCCGGTTGTCCTTTTTCAGCGGGGTCAGCGCGGCAAACACCGACCCATCGGCCAGCACCGCCTCCACCCCCAGCACCAGCGCCCGCATCGAGCCATGCCGCAGCACCTGCGTCCCCCCGGCATTGGTCGCGATCAGGCCGCCGACCGTCGCCGAACCCTTGCCGCCCAGCGTCAGAGGAAAGCGCAAGCCCGCCGCTGCCGCCGCCTCATGCAAGTTTTGCAGCACCACCCCGGCGCCGCAGGTCACCTGCCGGCCATCCCGATCCACCGGCGCGATGGTGCTCATCCGCCGCAGCGACACCAGCAATGCCGCGCCGCTGGCATTGGGTGTGGCGCCGCCCGACATGCCGCTGTTGCCGCCCTGCGCCACGATCGGGACGCCATGCGCAGCGCAGAGCCGCACCAAAGCTGCCAGCTCCGCCGTATCGGCAGGCGAGGCCATGGCCAAAGCCGCCCCGTGATAGCGCCCGCGCCAATCGGTCAGCCACGGCGCCATGATCTCGGCATCGGTGGTCAGCCCGCGCGGGGACAGCAGCGCCAGTGCGGCGGCGAGGAAATCGGCTCGGTCGGTCATGCCTGCTCCATGCCATAAGCGGACGGCAGGCTCCAGAGCGCACACTTGACGCGTGGCCGGTTCTGCCAGAGGTCTGTCGGCGGGGTTAAGCAGGGGTTCAACCGCGAAGGCTATGCAGGCGGCGACCCCCTTTGGGATAAGGCCCCCTTTTTTTGGATAAGGACAGTGTGGCGCCCATCCGGGGCGGCGAAACCATTATCATGCAACGCAATCTCGCTCTTCTCGCGCCGCTGGCGCTGATGTTCGTCGCACCTTCGGCGGCGGAGGCGCCGCTTGCCGGGCCAATTGCCAGCGTTGCCGCAGGCGATGTGCCCGCCGAGGCGCTCGCCCCGGAGCATAGCGCGCTGCACCCGGCGCCATTGCAACAGGTGCGGCTGGAGCAGCATATCTCGATCCGGATCAGCCCCGGCGTTCCGCAAATGCCGCCCCAGATACTGATCGAGCTGCAACAGGACGAACTGCCCCCGCAATTCACCGAGCGCAAATGGGGCAAATGCCTCGCGCTCAACGGCATCGGCGCGGTGCAGAGCGGCGAGGGCAATCGCCTGCTGCTGTTCATGCGCGATCAGCACATCGTCAGCGCATTGCTGGAAAAGGCGTGTCAGGCGCGCGATTTCTACATGGGCTTCTATGTCGAGCGGAATGCCGACGGCATGATCTGCGTCGACCGCGACCGCCTGCAATCGCGCAGCGGCGCCAATTGCAAGCTGAAACGCCTGCGCGCGGTGGTGGAGCGCTGATTGCTGGGCGCCGGTCGGCAGCGAAGCCTGTGCGAGTCTTTGTTGGGAAGCCTGTGCCATCCCGCCTCCTCCCGACCTCCCACAGCGTATACCTGAATGGCAGGTCGGGAGGGGCGGGATGGCACAGGCTTCCTGAACGAAAAGCGATCTTCCGCGCTTTTCGTCAAAAGACTCCCCCAGCCGATTTTCTTGACTTTCCCGCCCGCTTGCGCCTATCGCGCGGCGACGCACTCCGGCCTTAATCGCCGTAGCAGCGCCTGCATGCCGCGCGAAGTGTCGGCGGGCATGATTTTTCCCACCTTTTGCGTAAGGTTTTGGCCATAGCCATGAAATTTGCCGATCTTGGCCTGTCAGATGAATTGCTGCGTACCGTGGCGACCTCGGGCTATGACGAACCGACCCCGATCCAGGCGCAAGCCATCCCCAGCGTGCTGATGATGAAGGACATCATCGGTATTGCCCAGACCGGAACCGGCAAGACCGCCAGCTTCGTGCTGCCGATGATCGACATTCTGGCGCATGGCCGCCGCCGCGCGCTGATGCCGCGCAGCCTGATTCTGGAGCCGACGCGCGAATTGGCCGCTCAGGTCGCCGAGAATTTCGTCAAATACGGCTCCAACCACGACCTCAAGATGGCGCTGCTGATCGGCGGGGTCCAGATGGGCGATCAGGTCAAGGCGCTGAAGGACGGGGTCGATGTGCTGATCGCGACGCCGGGCCGGCTGATGGACCTGTTTGAGCGTGGCAAGATCCTGCTGACCGGCTGCGACCTGCTGGTGATCGACGAGGCGGACCGGATGCTCGACATGGGCTTCATCCCCGATATCGAGACGATCTGCTCCAAGCTGCCGGCGCAGCGCCAGACCCTGTTGTTCAGCGCGACGATGCCGCCGCCAATCAAGAAACTGGCCGACAAATTCCTGACCAATCCCAAATATATCGAGGTGGCCCGCCCCGCCTCCAACAACACCCAGATCGTCCAGCACAAGGTGGCCGTGGCCAGCCGGGCCAAGCGCGACGTGCTGCGCCAACTGCTCAAGGAGGACAACGTCACCACCGCAATCGTCTTTTGCAACCGCAAGACGACAGTGCGCGACTTGGCCAAAACATTGAAACAAAGCGGGTTTTCCGCCGGCGAAATTCACGGCGACATGGACCAGTCAAGCCGCATCGCAGAACTGGACCGCTTCAAGGCGGGTACGATCAACATTCTGGTCGCCTCCGACGTCGCGGCGCGCGGCCTTGACGTCAAGGGCGTCAGCCACGTCTTCAACTATGACACGCCGTGGCACCCCGACGATTACGTGCACCGCATCGGGCGCACTGGGCGCGCCGGAGCGACAGGCCGCGCCTTCACCTTCGTCACCCCCGAAGACGCCGAGGCGATCGACAATGTCGAGAAACTGACCGGCGGCAAGATCCCGATCTACACGCTCGGCGAAGGTAATGGGGGCGGGGGCGCTTCGCCGGCCGACGAGCCCGAGGCCAGAGCGCCGCGCGAAACCCGCGCCCGCGAGGAACGCCCGCGTGAGCGCTCACGCGAAGCCAGACCGCGCAACGAAAGCCCGCGCAACGAAAGCCCGCGCGAAGGAACTGCCGGTGAGGAACGTCCGCATACGGACAGCCCGCGCGAAGAACGGCCGCGCGGCGACCGTCGCCACGGCGCCCGGCCAACCCGCCGCGACCAAGCCCCTCGCGAGGACCGCGAGGATCGCGCGTCCCGCGAAGAACGCGCCCCGCGTGAAGAACGCACACCCCGCGAAGGCCGGCCTCCCCGCGAAGCTCGCACCCCGCGTGAGAGCCGCACTCCCCGCGCCGAGCAAGAGGCCCCAGCTGCCGGCGAACGCCCCGCACGCACCCAACACGCCGAACCTCGCCGCCAACCGCCGCGCGCGCCCGAACCGGCCGAAGACGCCGGCGTGTGGAACGGGCCGGTCCCGGGCTTCCTGGGGTTTTCTGTGGGTTAGGCTGAGTGCGGGGCTGGCCAAATGCCCCGCTCGTCGACCCGGATTGAAAATTCGGCCCATCGCGATAAATCGCGGTGGTGGCGCATCATTCGCCAAACATTGATAGATACGCGTTGCTCGTGCCACTGATCTTAAGCGCACGTAGGCACGAGCCTGCCGCCAAGCCGCCAGCAACCCTGGCTTATGCGCGGTCGCAGTGCGGTGGCGCGCCGCCGGGACCATCGAAGGAGGGGATGGAATCCGGGGGATTGGTGGCGTTTAACCGGATTAACGTCGGACGTTCAGTGATGCGCTGGAACGACACGCCGATTGACCGGAAAACTCTTGCCGGTCTCCTTGACGATGTTAAGGCGCTTCGCCCGGTGCCAGTTACTGCCGTCGTGTTGGGCCGCAAACCGATTGCGCCGAGGTTCTCGCCATTCGCCAGATGATTGAGGTTTGTCTGCATTGCGGGTCCGATCACCCATGCGTGGAATATTCGGCGGCCGATCATGCCAAAAGGCGCAAGCAGCATCCCCGAATCAGCCCAAATTATAGTCGGAACCGATAAACTACCCCGCCACCCTGACAAATGAATCAATCACCCGCTTGCGCCCGGCCGCGTCGAAATCGATCTCCAGCTTGTTCCCCTCCTGCGCGGCCACAGTCCCCTCGCCGAACTTCTCGTGGTGAACCCGCATCCCCACCGCGATATCCAGCCGGGGATGCGCCGCGAAGCTCGCCGCGCTGCGGGTCGGTTCGGGAATGCGCTTGGGCGACGCATCATACGCCCCCGCCGAGGCCCGCTGCCACCCCGGCCCGCGCGTCATCATCCGCGAGGGCTGCTGGCCCGCGACATGGGCGAAGGGATCGGCATGCTCCGACCATTGCGCCCGCCACAGCGACGCCCCGCCCGTCAACGAAGTCTCCGCCGCAATATGCGCTGCCGGCAATTCGCCGACAAAGCGTGACGGGATCGAACTCACCCATTGCCCGTAAATCCGACGATTGGCGGCGTGCAATATCGTACACCGCCGCCGCGCCCGCGTGATCGCGACATAGGCCAGCCGCCGCTCCTCCTCCAGCGAGGCCAGCCCGCCTTCATCCAGCGACCGCTGTGACGGGAATACGCCTTCCTCCCAACCGGGCAGGAACACATTGTCAAACTCCAGCCCCTTGGCGCCGTGCATCGTCATAATGGTCACCTTGGCGGCATCATCGGCGCCTTCATTGTCCATCACCAGGCTGACATGCTCCAGAAAATCGCCGAGCGTTTCATACTCTTCCATCGCGCGGGCCAGCTCGGTCAGGTTCTCCAGCCGCCCCGCCGCATCGGCGCTGCGCTCGGCCTGGAGCATGCCGGTATATCCCGATTCGTCCATCACGGTCCGCGCCAACTCAGCCGGGGCCAGCATGGCCGACGCCTCCCGCCACCGCGCAAAATCGCGCATCAGACCCAGCAGGGTCGCGCGCGCCCGCGCCGGCAACTCATCGGTATCGCAAATCGCCAGAGCGGCGGCGGCCAGCGGGATCGCCTCCGCCCGCGCCAGCCGGTGCAGCCGCTCGACCGCCTTGTCACCAAGCCCCCGCTTGGGCGTATTAACAATCCGCTCGAACGCGAGATCGTCCGCCGCCTGCGCAATCAGCCGCAAATAGGCCAGCACATCGCGGATTTCGGCCCGCTCGTAAAAGCGAAAACCGCCGACAATCTTGTAGTTAAGCCCGATAGCGATGAAACGATCTTCAAACTCGCGGGTCTGGAACTGCGCGCGTACCAATATGGCCATCCGGTCGAGCGCCGCCCCCTCCCGCGCCAGCCGCTCGATCTCCTCACCGACGCGCCGCGCCTCCTCGGGCGCATCCCATACGCCGATCACGCGCACCTTGTCGCCGCCCGTCGCCTCGGTCCACAGCCGTTTGCCCAGCCGCTGGCTGTTGGCGTCGATCAGGCCGGAAGCGGCGGCGAGAATATCGGGGGTGGAGCGATAATTCTGCTCCAGCCGGATCACTTTCGCGCCGGGAAAATCCTTCTCAAACCGCAGGATATTGGCGATTTCCGCGCCGCGCCATGAATAGATCGATTGATCATCATCGCCCACCACACAGATGTTGTGTTTACGCTCCCCAGACCCCTGCGCCAGCAGCCGCAGCCACAGATACTGGACCTGATTGGTGTCCTGATATTCGTCCACCATGATGTATTTGAAGCGCGCCTGATAGGCGGCCAACACCTCGCGGTGGCCGCGCAGGATGGTCAGCATATGCAGCAACAGATCGCCGAAATCGCAAGCATTCAGCGCCTTCAAACGTTCCTGATACAGCCGGTAAAATTGCTGCCCTTTCCCGTTGGCATAGGCCTCGCTCTCGCCCGCATCGACCTCGGCCGGCAAAAGCCCGCGATTTTTCCAGCGATCGATCAACCCCGCCAGCAGCCGCGCCGGCCAGCGTTTGTCATCCACCCCCTCGGCCTGGATCAGCTGCTTGAGCAGCCGCAGCTGATCGTCGGTATCGATGATCGTGTAATTGGCCTGCAAACCCACCAGTTCGGCGTGGCGGCGCAGCATCTTCGCGGCAATCGCATGGAACGTGCCGAGCCACGGCATCCCCTCGACCGCCGGGCCGATCAGATGCCCCACCCGCTCGCGCATTTCACGTGCCGCGCGGTTGGTGAAGGTGACGCACAGGATCTCGCTGGGCCACGCGGCCCTCGTCCCCACCAGATGCGCCAGCCTTGCGGTCAGCGCGGCGGTCTTGCCGGTGCCGGCCCCCGCCAGCATCAGCACCGGGCCCTCTGCGGTCAGCACGGCCTCGCGCTGCGGCGGGTTGAGCGCGGCGAGCCAGGCAGGCTCGGCGCCGGACGAGGGGGTTTGGGCAAGCGATGACACAGCGGAACACCTAGGGAACGCGCGGGGTCGTTGCAAGGGCGCATTGGGGGGCATTGAGGGAGTGTATTGGCGGCGCATCGGGCGATTTGCCCCGGGAACCTCGCGCCCGAACCGGCGTTTTGTGAGCGACGGGACCGGATGCAGGAGATTTCCCATGCGCAATTCGCTGGCTTTCGCGCTCGGCGCGGCATTTTGCGGCCTCGCCACACCAGTTGCCGCGCAGCAGGCTATGCCGGCGCCTGACAATGCGCCGCAGGTTCAAGCCAATCCGGTCGGCTCGCCCGCCCCTGCGGTAACGACCCAGATCCCGGCGCAAGCGGGCGACCCAGTGCCGCCGTCGATGCCCGCCGATCCCAATTATCACGCCGGGGCCTATGTCGGTGCGCTCTCGACTCCGCCCGCAGCCAAGACCTATCCCCGCTGCTCGGCCACGATCCACGATTCCTGCCAGCAGCCGGCCCGGTTCCAGCGCGGGGGCTAGCGGCGGACTATACGGCGGACGGGAAATTCGGTTGACGGATCGCCCCGCAGCGGCGAGCGATGGCGCATGGTCACCACCCCTCCCGCTTCGCCGCCAGAACTCGCCGGTGGCGTCACAACGCATCCCCTGCGGCTCCATTCGCGCATCCTGTCGGCGGCCTTGGTTGGAACCACGGTCGAGTTCTACGATTTCTATGTCTTTGCCACCGCCACCGCGCTGGTGTTCGGTACGCTGTTCTTCCCCAAGGCCTCGCCCACCGCGCAAACCATCTCGGCCTTCACCATCTTCGGCATTGCTTTCATCGCCCGGCCCATGGGCGCGATCGCTTTCGGCCATTACGGCGACCGGGTCGGGCGCAAAAGCACGCTGGTCGTATCGCTGATGCTGATGGGCGGCTCGACTTTGGCGATCGCGTTCCTGCCGACCTACGCGCTGATCGGCTGGGCGGCGCCGGCATTGCTCAGCCTGATGCGTTTCGGGCAAGGCTTCGGCCTTGGCGGGGAGTGGGGTGGTGCGGCGCTGCTTGCGGTGGAATACGCGCCACCGGGCTGGCGCGCCCGCTTTGCGAGCGCGCCGCAATTGGGCGCCCCCATAGGCTACCTGATGGCCAATGGGGTGTTTCTGCTGCTCGGGCTGATGCTCGCCCCGGCCAGCTTTCTTGCTTGGGGTTGGCGGGTGCCGTTCCTGCTCAGCGCAATCCTCGTCGGGCTTGGCCTTTGGGTGCGGCTGCGCATTGCCGAGACCCCGGCCTTCCGCGCCGCGATGGCGCGCGAGGCGCCGCATGCGGTCCCGCTGGCGCCGCTGTTCAGGCACCACTGGCGCGCGTTGCTGGCGGGCACTGCCGGCGTGGTTTCGGCCTTTGCCGGGTTCTACATGGCCACCGCCTATGCGCTGTCACAGGGCACCACCGCGCTGCATTACAGCCGCCAGCATCTGCTGGGCATTCAGCTTGGCGCGGACCTGTTTCTGGCGGGCGGCATCATTGTCGCGGCCATATTGGCGGACCGCGTCGGCGCGGGCAAGGTGATGCTCTATGGCGCGGTGGCCTGCGGGCTGGCGGGGGTCGGCTTCGGCTTCGGACTGGGCTCGGGCTCAATGCCGTTGGTGTTCGCGACGCTGGCGCTCACGCTGTTCACGATGGGGCTGGTCTATGGCCCGCTCAGCGCCTGGTTGCCCACGCTGTTCCCGGTGGCGGTGCGCTATAGCGGGATCTCGCTGGCGTTCAGCACCGGCGGGATTGTGGGCGGCGCGGTGATGCCGCTGGTGGCGCGGATGATGGCCGATGCAGGCCATGCGCAATGGGTCGGCCTGCTGCTGACCGGCGCGGCGGTGGTGACTGCGCTGGGCGTCCTCACCGCGCGGCCCGCTTCCGAAACCTAGGCGCTGTCGACCATGACGATCTCGCAATCGTCGAGCGCGGTGATGGTCAGCGCGGGCTCATCGCGGATCGCCGCCCCGTCGCGCGCGGCCAGTGCTACGCCATTGACGCTGACCGAGCCCACCGCCGGCACCAGATAGGCGCTGCGCCCGGCGTCCAGCGCATAGGTCACGCGCTCCCCGGCGCGCAGTGACGCGCCCAGCACCCGCGCCGGCGTGCGGATCGGCAAAGCGCCCTCATCCCCCGGCATGCCCGAGGCCAGCACTGCCAGCGAACCGGCACGGTCGCCTTTCGGAAATGGCCGCGCGTCCCACGCGGGCGGCGCGCCCCGCTGATCGGTCTGGATCCAGATCTGGAACAGGCTGGTCGCTATGTCCTCGCGGTTGTATTCGGCATGGGTGATGCCCGATCCCGCCGACATCACCTGCACGTCGCCCGTCCCGGTGCGGCCTTTGTTGCCGAGGCTATCCTCATAGGTGATCGCGCCGGTGCGGACATAGGTGATGATCTCCATGTCGCGGTGGGGATGCGGCGAAAAGCCGGTGTGCGGCGCGATAATGTCATCGTTCCACACCCGCAGCGCGCCCCAGTTCATCCGATTCCGGTCCTGATAATCGGCAAAAGAAAAGTGGTGATGCGCATCGAGCCAGCCATGATCGGCAGCGCCGATGGCGGCAAAGGGGCGGTGTTCGATCATGGAGCTTGGTCCTGCTGGTGCGGTGTTACGCAGGAGATAAGTGCGCGGGGGCCAAGTTTAAACCACCCCGATGTGTTGCGCTCAATGACGGGTTGAACGCAACCTGATGGGCGTGGGCAAGGTTCGTGCGTGCTTTTGGGGGCTCTGGCGCAAGCGGAGTGACGGAAAACGCCCAAACTACGTCATTCCTTGACCCGCAGGCCAAGCCCGATAGCAGACGTTCCAATGCCTGCTATGATCCTCTCAACGGCGTGGGATTGTTGAACGACCAGAGTTAGGAAATGTTATCGCTATGAACGTGAGTATGGATGAGGTTCGGGCTAAACTGTCCCGATTAGCGGATTGCCGACCGCAAGAGGTGGACCTGGGGGCTTTATCTCAGTACAAATTACCGGGAAAAGTGGTGATGGTTCTCGGTGCCCTGATTTGGCGTGCAGAGGAATTAGGCCGAAATGCATTCGATGCGCTCGATCGGCAAGATTTCGTCACCTCTGCTCTCCTAACAAGAGCCCTGATGGAAACGGCCGGCGGTGTCGTCCTACTTCACAACCTCGTTGTAAAGTCTATCGAAAAGGGCCTATCCGAAGCGTTTGATAAGAAGATCCATAAACTCCTTATGGGGACCAATGACTGGGAGGAAATGGACGACGCCATTCATGTTAACGATTTGCTTCGCGAAGTTCAGGAGGTTATTCCAGGTTATTTTGACGAAGCCTACGCTTCGCTGAGTGAGTATTCACATCCTAACTGGCTTGGCACTTTTGGGGCATACGGAACTACCTATGAAGGCGAGGCTAGGATTTCTTTTTCACATGACGGCGATGCCGCAGACCGTCAACGTGGGACCGTTCTTGGGCGTCTGAGTGGATCGATCGGGCTCTGCCTCGGATATTACGATATGGTTGAGCAGATGACCGGAGATTTCGTGAGGGTAGTAGAGGCATTCTACGCTGATCGCGCAGAGCCCGAGAAGCCGATCTAACTCTCCTCAGGCGGCGTGCTATTCCGGAAAGCGGACCGTCGCAAACCCACCAATCCGCGCCATCAGGCCCCCTGCGGCATCCTCGCCAGAGCAGCCACCCTATCACCCCAGAATTAGCCCACGCCGCCTACCTCTGATCTGCATCCACCCGCGCATAATCGTCGGCAATGTCCTTGGGCACATCGCGGTAGCTGCCCCAGGGCAGGTCGCGTTTCAGGGTTTGCGACCACCGTTCCAGCCATTCGATCCCGTCATGCCCGGCGTAAGCGTCGGCGGTGCGATAGGCCGGATCGCGCATCGCCTCCTCCAGCGTGATCGGCTTCAGCCTCGCACGCTTCAACATCGCGGCCAGATCCTCGAAGCAATCGGCGTTCAGCCGCGTCGTGTGCAGCAGCATCACATAGGGGATCGTTCTCCCGAACAGCGCATGCGACGCCGCCCGGTCCCACGCCAGCATATGCTCGGTATAATCCAGGTATTCGCGGCGTATCTCACGGCGGCGCGCCTCATTGTGGCGGGCGATGGCGTCATCATAGGGTTCGGCGAATTCCCAGTCATCGGCGTCGATGGTGACGGGCGCGATCCGGTAGCCATGCGCGGCTAGCCAGTCGTTGATCTCGCGCTTGACCGCCGCGGGCGTGCCGGTTTCGAGATAGGGATGGCGGAACCAGCGCATCTTTTTGTGATGCGCCGCCAGCAGCGCGGTCGTCACCGGCTCACCCTTGACGATATCGGCGATATAGCCTGCCGCGCCCAGATTGTTGGGCGATTCGTGGCTGAACGTGTGGTTGCCGACATCCATCCCGGCATCGAGCCAGGCCTTGAGCACCGCGATCTGCTGGGGCCGGTCGATCTCGTCGAACTTGCCCTCGTTGACGAAGCCGGTGGCGGGGAAATGATGGCGCTTCAACCCGCGCAGCAGAATCGCGTTGAGGTAATTGACGTAACGCTGATCGGGCAAAATGGTCAGCGCGGGCAGATCGTCAAAGGTGAGCGCGACGGTGCCCTGCACTTCGGGGGGCGTACTAGCGCCCAGCAGCGGGGGCAGCGTCAGCGCCAGCATCACTGCCATGGCCCGGCGCGGCAGGGCTTTGGTCTGGGCCAGAGACCGGCGGCGGGACAGGCGGCGGGGCAGTCGGCGGGGCAGGGCGGGCAAGCGGTATTCTCCGACATTTCAGCGCTATGGTTTGAGCGCCTTTGTTTCGGCGCTGCTCCCGCTTTTGCCGCCGCCGCGCGGCATGTCAAACCGCCGCGCCGGCTTTTCAACCGCTGCTGGGGGGAGGGGCGATGATCCGGCTTGCCGTGCGCAAGGTTGGTGGAGCATTGCGGGGTTATGTCAGATTCCAACCCCGATTCCGTCCCCGCCATTGGCACGCTGCGCAGGCTCGCCCCGCTATTCGTTGTGCAATTCGCCTGTTGGTGCGGGATGTTCCTGATGTGGATCGGCGCCTATCCAGTGATTACCACCGCGATCCTGCGCACGCCGCCCGGCGACGCTGCCGCGCTGCGCCGCGCGATGTTGGTGCTGGCGGGGTGCTTCTGCTGGTACGCGACTTTGGCCGCCAGCCTGTCCTTTGCCGTCCCTGCTGCGCTGCGCCGGATCGAGCCGCCGCTGCTGCTGGCGATCACCACCGCGATCGGCGCCTGCGGGTTGGCTGGGCTGGGCCTGATCGGCTCGCCAGCGCTGTTGCTGCTGTGCTTCACCGCGCTGGCGGTCGGCTGGTGCGGGCTCAGTAACATCACCTACACGATCGCCGGCAACCTGTTGGGCGAGCAGGATGGCGACGTGATCGACCACGGCTATCGGATATTCGCCTTCTCGACCATCCTGCCGCAACTGGCGGTAACGCTGGCGCTGGTGTTCCTGATTGGCGAGCTCAATGCCGCCACTGCCCAACATATCATGCGGGCGGCGGGCGCGGCGATGCTGCTGGGCAGCGGGCTGGCGGTGGCATTAAGGGCCCAACTCGCCGGCACCCCGCGCTAACCCGGCGCAAAGGGAACCTCGCGCCCATTCCCACGTTACCTTTTCAATGCGGCATCGTGCAACGCGGTGCTCCTGCGAAAGGATATGTCCATGAAACGCTTCCTCGCCCTAGCCGGCCTTGCTGCCGGAGCCCTTACCCTCGGCGGCTGCGCCACTGACGACACTTATGGCTATCATTCGGCCTATTGGGACCACGGCCCCTACACGTATGAGACCTATTACGATGGCTATTACGGCCAGTTCAACGACGGCTATTGGGGTGACGACGGCTTCTTCTATTACCGCGGCGCCAATGACCACGTCTATCACCGCGGCGACAACACCCATTTCCGCCACGACGGCAATGGCGATGGTGGCACCACCTATACCCATATGCAGGGGAACCTGAACCGCCCTGAGCAGGGTACCCGGATGCCGCATTTCCACGGATCCATGCGGGTTAATTAGCCCGAGACGGGCAAAAGGGGGCGGTCGGGGCATCTGTCGATGGGCCCCGGCTGCCGCTCTGCCGACAATCTACCCGCCAACCACGCTTGACCCATCCGGCAAACCCCCCTAAGGGCGCCCATCCCCCGAGCCGTCAACCGGCGAGGGGAACGATATAGAGCTGAACATTGCCGGCACGGGCATGGGCTGATCCTTCCGGGAGCCCCATCGCACAAACCGTCAAAGTAACCCGGCGCTGTTGCGCGGGTGGAGTGTTTTCGGCTCATGCGGCGCCCGTGCCGGCTGCTCCCGCTGCGGAGTATGCCGTGCCTTTCGCTTCGTGAGAGCCCCAGACCCTCCATCTTCGCCCGGTGTCATAGACGCTACCTGCTCCGGCTCTTTCGCCGGATCAGCATACGAGGTGAAGTACTTTCATGCCCACAATCAACCAGCTGATCCGCAAGGGTCGCGTGCCGCAGAAGGCCAAGTCCAAGGTTCCCGCGATGGAGCAGAACCCGCAGAAGCGCGGCGTCTGCACCCGCGTTTACACCACCACCCCGAAGAAGCCGAACTCGGCACTGCGCAAGGTCGCGAAAATTCGCCTGACCAACCAGCGCGAAGTCATCAGCTATATCCCGGGTGAGGGGCATAACCTTCAGGAGCACTCGGTCGTGCTGATCCGGGGCGGCCGTGTCCGCGATCTTCCCGGCGTGCGTTACCATGTGCTGCGCGGAGTTCTGGACACGCAGGGCGTCAAGAACCGCAAGCAGAGCCGCTCGAAATACGGCGCCAAGCGTCCGAAGTAAGGTCGCTGAACCGGCCCCCGTGGGAGGGCCTGGACCGCGCTATTTTCCAAGGAATTCAATATGTCACGTCGTCGTCGCCCCGAGAAGCGGGAAATCCTGCCCGATCCCCAGTATGGTGATCTGATCCTGTCCAAATTTATGAACAACCTTATGTATGACGGCAAGAAGTCGACTGCCGAGAGCATCGTCTATGGCGCGATGACCACCATGCAGGTGCGTTCCAAGGCCGACCCGATCCAGCTGTTCCATGATGCGCTGAACAATGTGAAACCGCAGATCGAAGTGCGCAGCCGCCGCGTCGGTGGTGCGACCTATCAGGTGCCGGTTGAGGTCCGGGTGGAACGCGCACAGGCGCTGGCCATGCGATGGCTGATCACCGCCGCGCGCAATCGCAGCGAGACGACGATGGTCGCGCGCCTTTCGGCCGAGCTGCTCGACGCCGCCAACAACCGCGGCAATGCGGTGAAGAAGCGCGAAGACACCCACCGCATGGCCGACGCCAACCGCGCGTTCAGCCACTACCGCTGGTAAGACTTACGGCGTCGCGCCGGCTCCGTTTTTTCGGGGCTGGCGTCTCCACACCGTCACATTGATCACCATATGGGCGGGGCCCAGCCGCCATCGGCAAAGCCCCTCCCGCCTCCCGAGGAAATATTCATGGCCCGCAGCCATCCGCTCTCGATGTACCGCAATATCGGCATCATGGCGCATATCGACGCCGGCAAAACCACGACCACCGAGCGTATCCTGTTCTACACCGGCAAGTCCTACAAGATCGGTGAAGTCCATGACGGCGCCGCGACGATGGACTGGATGGAGCAGGAGCAGGAGCGCGGGATCACGATCACGTCTGCGGCGACGACGTGTTTCTGGAACGACCACCGCATCAACATCATCGACACCCCCGGCCACGTCGACTTCACCATCGAAGTCGAGCGTTCGCTGCGCGTCCTCGATGGCGCGGTTGCGTGTTTTGACGGCGTTGCCGGTGTGGAGCCTCAGTCAGAAACGGTGTGGCGCCAGGCCGACAAGTATGGCGTGCCGCGGATGTGCTTCATCAACAAGCTGGACCGCACCGGCGCCAATTTCAAATATTGCGTGCAGTCGATCATTGACCGTCTCGGCGCCAAGCCCGCCGTACTCTACATTCCCATCGGGCTAGAGGCGGACCTCAAGGGTCTGGTCGATCTGGTGGAGAACCGCGCGATCATCTGGAAGGACGAAGCGCTGGGCGCCGAATTCTTTTATGAGCCGATACCGGCCAATCTGGTGGACGAGGCTGCCGAATATCGCACCCAGCTGATCGAACTGGTCATCGATCAGGACGATGATGCGATGGAAGCTTACCTTGAGGGCACTGAGCCCGACGTCGCGACGCTGAAGGCCTGCATCCGCAAGGGCACGCTGAACCAATCATTCGTGCCGGTGTGCTGTGGCTCGGCGTTCAAGAACAAGGGCGTTCAGCCCTTGCTCGACGCGGTGGTCGATTACCTGCCCAGCCCGCTCGACATCCCCGACGTGCAGGGCCTCAAGATGGACAGCGACGAGAAGGACAGCCGTCCGCCGACCGACGACGCGCCTTTCAGCGCGCTGGCCTTCAAGGTGATGAACGATCCCTTCGTGGGCAGTCTCACCTTCATCCGCATCTATTCGGGCACGCTGTCCAAGGGCACGTATCTGAACTCGGTGAAGGACAAGAAGGAGAAGGTCGGCCGCATCCTCGAAATGCATGCGAATGAGCGCAAGGACATCGATGAGGCCTTTGCCGGCGACATCGTGGCGCTGGCCGGCATGAAGGAGACCACCACCGGCGATACGCTCTGCACAGAGCGTCAGCCGATCGTGCTGGAGCGGATGGAATTCCCCGAGCCCGTTATCGAGCTGTCGGTGGAGCCCAAGACCAAGGCCGATCAGGAAAAGATGGGCATCGCGCTCAACCGCCTGTCGGCCGAGGATCCCTCGTTCCGGGTCTCGACCGATCACGAATCGGGTCAGACGATCATCAAGGGCATGGGCGAGCTGCATCTCGACATCATCGTCGACCGCATGCGGCGCGAATTCAAGGTGGAGGCCAATGTGGGCGCGCCGCAAGTGGCTTACCGCGAATATCTCGGCAAGCCGGTGGACGTCGATTACACGCACAAGAAGCAGTCGGGTGGTACCGGGCAGTTTGGCCGGGTCAAGGTCAAGGTCACCCCGGGCGAGCGCGGCAGCGGCATCATCTTCAAGGATGAGATCAAGGGCGGCAATATTCCCAAGGAATATATTCCTGCCATCGAAAAGGGCATGCGCGAGACCGCCGCTTCGGGTTCGCTGATCGGCTTCCCGATCATCGATTTCGACATCGTGTTGTATGACGGCGCCTATCATGACGTCGATTCCTCGGCACTGGCGTTTGAAATCGCCGGGCGGGCCGCGATGCGTGAAGTGGCGCAGAAGGCCGGGATCAAGCTGCTGGAGCCGATCATGCGGGTCGAGGTGGTTACGCCTGAGGATTTCATCGGCGACGTCATCGGCGACATCAACAGCCGCCGGGGCCAGATTCAGGGCACTGACAGCCGTGGCAACGCCCAGATTGTCGAGGCGATGGTGCCGCTGGCCAACATGTTCGGCTATGTGAATCAGCTGCGCTCGTTCAGCCAGGGTCGCGCCAATTACTCGATGTTCTTCTCGCATTATGACGAGGTCCCGGCGAACGTCGCGGCCGAAGTTAAGGAAAAGCTCGCCTGACGACAGGCGGGGTCAAGGAGAAGCTTGCCTGACGGCAAGGATCGGTCTAGGGGCGGCGCCTGATTCAGCCGGGCACCACCCCGCCGCCGATATCGCATTCACAACTACCCGCCAGATTCTGGCGAAAAGAAGGTTTGAACAATGGCCAAGAAGAAATTCGAGCGGACCAAGCCGCATTGCAACATCGGCACCATCGGTCACGTCGACCATGGCAAGACCACGCTGACCGCGGCGATCACCAAGGTGCTGGCCGAGACCGGCGGCGCGGTGTTCACCGACTATGCCAACATCGACAAGGCCCCCGAGGAGCGTGAGCGCGGCATCACCATCTCGACCGCCCACGTCGAGTATGAGACCGCCAACCGCCACTATGCGCATGTCGATTGCCCGGGGCACGCCGATTATGTGAAGAACATGATCACCGGTGCTGCCCAGATGGACGGCGCGATCCTGGTGGTGAACGCCGCTGACGGCCCGATGCCGCAGACCCGCGAGC
>JANXUK010000115.1 GCA_025356275.1 Sphingomonadales bacterium
CGTCAGATCACCGAACTCAAAGTCCGCGCTGCAATCCTCAACCGCTTCTCGCAAATCGGCACACCGAATACCATCCGCGTCGCATAATAATATCAAATAATCAGCTCTTTACCCTCATACGGAGTTATGCAACAAAGCCCACTGGATGCCCGCTGCGCGCCGGGCGGCTTTGGCGCGTCACTGGCCTGCTTTGCAGGCTTTGTCTTCGGTGGCTTCACGACGCGTTGCTGCCCTCACACGAGTTTGTTCGTTAATTAAAGGCCCTGGGGCGCAAACGTCAATAGCGTCGACACTATATGAAAATGCGGCTGTGTGGGCGCATCTGCGGCGCGTTTCCAAGCCCCGGAAATCAGAATCACAGCGAATAATTCACTCTCGCCGTGAATATATCTTGTCAATCTGCTTTGACATGTTCATCATGTGGCCATTGGATCAAAGGGCTGCTCAAGCAGCATGCGCATAAGTCGCTGGAGGATTAAGGTGTCGAACCATCGATCGGACAATCTACGTTTTGGCAGCTTTATCGCTCCGTTCCATTCCGTCAATGACGACCCGACCCTTGCGCTTGAGCGGGATATGGACCTTGTCGAACATCTCGACCGCTTGGGCTATGACGAGGTGTGGATCGGGGAACATCATTCGGCCGGATATGAGATCATCTCATCGCCTGAGCTGTTCATCGCCAGCGCGGCGCACCGCACGAAACAGATCAGGTTCGGCACCGGCGTCAACTCCCTCTGCTATCATCAGCCGCTGATCCTCGCGGATCGGATCGTGCAACTCGATCATCATCTGCGCGGCCGCCTGATTTTTGGTGCCGGGCCCGGGCAATTGCCGAGCGACGCCTTCATGCTGGGCATCAATCCGGCCGATCAGCGGCGCATGATGAACGAATCGCTGGAATGCATCATCGATCTGTTCGAGGGCAAGACCGTCAATCGGGAAACCGACTGGTTCAAGCTGCGCGAAGCGCGGCTTCAGTTGCGTCCCTATCAGTCGCCGCGGATGGACATGTGCGTCGCCTGCGCGATCACGCCGACGGGGCCGGTCACCGCCGGACGGCTGGGCCTGGGCATGCTCTCGCTCGCCTCCGCCTCGTCGATCGGTTTCGATGCGCTGGGCCAGCATTGGGACGTCCATGCCGAAGCCGCCGCCAAGCACGGCAAGACAGTCAGCCGCAACAACTGGCGCGTCGTCGTCAACATGCATGTCGCCGAAACTCGCGAGCAGGCGCTTGCCGATCTGGAATGGGGCATCATGGATCTGCTCGGCTATATAAGGGGCGTCACGGGTCGCCATACGGAGGACATGATCGGCAATATCCGCACGCCGAAACAGGCCGTGGAATTGCTGACGACGGACGGCATCGGCATTTTCGGCATCGCCCAGGCGGGAACGCCCGACGACATGATCGCCTATATCGAACGGTTGCAGGAACAGTCCGGCGGCTTCGGCTGCGTGATGTTCATGGCGCATAACAGCGCCAATTTCGCGGCGGTCAAGAAGAGCTACGAGCTGTTCGCACGCTATGTCATTCCGCATTTCCGGAAGAGCAACGAGAGCCGCAAGGCCTCGATCGAATGGACGCACGGCAACAGCGAAAAGACCTGGGGCGCGACAATCGGGGCGATGCAGAACGCCATCGCCTGCGGCGGGATGCACAGCCCCACGCAATAGATCCATCGCCCCCGTGCAGGGGCGATGGATCTATTGCACCGGACCCCGGTCTTTACCCTCCGATTCTCACCTGCCGATCAACGCCTCCGTCGCCCGCGCCTCATTGCTCATATAATCATTGAACGCCTGGAAGACGGACAGATCGACATCGGGCTCGAGGCCTTCGCCGAGCCGCAGCAGTTGCAGGCAGAACCAGCCCTGCTTGCCCCATGTTTCGATCTGCTGCGCCAGGGCCGGATCGGTTGCCGGATCAAGCGCGTCGGCGGCCATGTGAAGGCGATGCTCCCAGATCGGCCCCTCGGCGGTCTCGCCGGTCAGCAAACGGCGAGGCAGATCCGGCTGGACACACATCGGCCGCCCCAACCCGATCAGATCGGTCGCCCCCGATGCGAGGGCCTGGCGCATGCCGGCGATCGTGCGGAACCCGCCTGTCACCATGAACGGCATCGTCGCAGCCGGACGCAGCAAGGCGGCCGTTTCGAGGAAATACGCTTCGCGCGCGCGCGTGCTGTCCCGAATTTGCGTCTCGGATCCGGCTTCGCGGCCGGCCCCGATCATCACCAGCTGCTCGTAGGTGCCGCCGGACAGTTCCAGCAGATCGATATCCAGTTCGCCGAGCCACGCCGTGACCTGACGGGCCTCGTCATTGGTGAAACCGCCCCTCTGGAAATCGGCGGAATTGAGTTTGACGGCGACCGGGAAATCACTGCCGATCGCGGCCCGCACGGCCCGCACGGTTTCCAGCAGAAAACGCGCGCGGTTTTCCAGCGAACCACCCCATTCGTCGTCCCGCCGATTGGCGATCGGCGACAGGAATTGCGAGATCAGATAGCCATGGGCGGCGTGAATCTGGACGCCGGTAAAGCCAGTGTCGCGGGCGACCGATGCGACATGGGCAAATCTGGCGATCAGGGCGCGGATCTCCGCACCCGTCGCCGCGCGCGGCTGGCCGAACCCGCCGCCGGGCACATCGAGGCGAATGGCGGACGGCGCCAGCGGATTCGGATTCAGGGCCTCGGGCGTCTGGCGGCCGGGATGATTGATCTGCATCCACAGATGATTGCCGCAACTGGTGCCGGCCGCCGCATAACGCTTCAGCGCCTCCAGCCCGTCATTGTCGTCGATCGCGACATTGCCCGGCCGTTCCAGATGGGCACGATCCACCTGCACGTTCCCCGTGATGACAAGCCCCGCACCGCCTTCGCTCCACTGGCGATAGATCCGCTCGTGCCGGTCGGTTGCCCGGTTATGGGCATCGGCAAGGCCTTCGGTGAGCGCCGCCTTGCACAGGCGATTGCCGAGCACGGCGCCACAGGGCAGTTGCAGCGGCGTATCGATATCGGGGGCGCTCACCTGTGGTTCTCCTTGAGCTTTTCGCGGTCGCGCAACGCGCGCCGTATGATTTTTCCGGTGTTCGTCGTCGGCAGCGAGTCGACGAATTCGATGATGCGCGGATATTCGTGACGGGCGAGCCGATCGCGTACGGAGGCGCGAATCTCGTCGGCGAGCGCTTCGCTGGGTTCGGCGCCGGGGGTCAGCACCACGAACGCCTTGATCACTTCGGTCCGAACGGCATCCGGAATGCCAATGGCGGCGGCCAGCGCCACCTGCGGATGCCGCACGATGGCATCTTCGATCTCCGCGGGCCCGATCCGGTAGCCTGAGCTGGTGATCACGTCATCCGCCCGCCCGCGGAACCAGAAGAACCCGTCCTCGTCGCACACCCCCAGATCGCCGGTGATCAGCCAGTCGCCGATGAATTTTTCCGCCGTTGCCTCTGGCTTCCGCCAATATTCCAGTAGCATCACCGGATCGGGCCGGCGAAAGGCGATATTGCCCAATTCGCCGGCGGGCAGGATGTCGCCCTCGTCATCGACGATTGCCGCGACATGGCCCGGCAGCGCGCTGCCCAGCGCGCCGATCCGCATGTGATCGAGGTTGGCGCAATTGCCGAGCACGACATTGCATTCGGTCTGCCCGAAACCCTCGTTGATGGTGACGTTGAGCAGCGCGTTCATCTCCTCCAGCAGGTCCTTGCCTACCGCCTCGCTGCCGCAGATGATGCTGCGCATGTCGAGGCCGTGGCGCCCACGCGGATCGGGAACCTGCCGGATCAGGCGCAGCACGCTCGGCGTCAGCAGCGCGTTGCGCACGCGGTGCCGGCCCATCATCGCAACCGCGCGTTCCGGATCGAAACCGGCCATGGGGAAGGTCAGCACCGGCACGCCGTGGAACCAGGCCGGCATCAGCACGTCCATCAGCCCGGCCAGCCAGGACCAGTCCGCCGGCGACCACAGCAGATCATCGGTCTGCGGAAAGAAATCGTAGAGGACTTCCAGCCCCGGCATGTGGCCGAGCATCGAGCGGTGGCCCTGCAAGGTGCCCTTCGGCCAGCCGGTCGTACCCGACGTATAGTTGATGAAGGCCGGCGTGTCGGGCGTCAGCGACAGCGTTTCGAAGCGATCCGAGGCCCGATCCATTGCGGCCAGCAGGGACAGCACACCATCGGCCTCGCCGTCGATCGAAAGGATGTGCCCCAGGTCCGGCGCCCGGGCGCCGGCTTCGACCGCGTTCGCCAGATTGGCGCCATCCGTGATGAGCAGCTTTGCCCCGCTGTCGTTCAATCGATATTCGATCCCGTCCGCACCGAACAGGATCGAGGTCGGCACCGATATCAGGCCGGCCTTCCAGCAGGCGACATGGGCGATTGCGGTCAGGGGGTGCTGCGGCAGGAGCAGCAGGACCCGATCCCCCTGGGTGAGGCCGAGCCCGAGCAGGGCGTTGGCCAGCCGGTTGGCGTGGCGCTGTACGTCTTGGAAGCTGTAGTGTCTCACCACGCCATCGGCCTGGTGATGGATCAAGGCAGTCCGATCGGTGCCCGCATGACGATCGCAGACATCCCAGGCGATATTATAGCGTTGCGGCAGTCGCCAGCGGAAAGCCGCATAGACATCCGCATAGGTCGCCGCGCGCGTGATCAGCATTACCGATCTCCCCATTCGTGGCCGGCGCTCATCCGCACCGCGGCGCGGGGGCCGGCTGGACGATGCCATCGACGGTGCAGAAGGATTGGCGCGCGATGGCCTGCTCATGCCCGGGCGCCTCGTGCATCGAGAGGACCGGCGCGAAACAGGCGTCACTGCCGGCGAAAACGTTGCACCACTCATCCCGTGTCCGCGTCACGAAGAGGGCTTCGAGCCGACGCCGCAGCAAAGGCCATGATGACGGATCGTCGCGGCGGGCGAAATCAGCCTCGCCGGCGAGATCGAGCAGATCGAGAAGCTGGGCATAGAATTGCGGTTCCAGCGCCCCGATCGCGACAAACCGGTGATCGGCGGTTTGATAGACGCCGTAGAATGGGGCGCCGCCGTCCAGCAGATTCGCCTCGCGCTGATCCGCCCGCCATGCGCCGCGCGCACTCAGTTCATAGAAGGCAGTCATGAGCAAAGCGGCGCCTTCGGCCATGGCACAATCGACAACCTGTCCGGATCCCGTGCGCTGGGCGTGGAGGAGGGCGGAGCACATCGCGAAGGCGAGCATCATGCCGCCGCCGCCGAGATCGCCCAGCAGGGCCAGCGGCGGAATCGGTCGCTCCGCCGGCCCGACGGCGTGCAGAGCCCCGCTCAAGGCGACATAATTGATATCGTGGCCCGCCCGATCGGCAAGCGGTCCCGTCTGGCCCCAGCCGGTCATCCGCGCGTAGACGAGACGGGGATTGTCGGCGAGCAGGGCATCGGGCCCGAGGCCGAGCCGCTCCATCACGCCCGGCCGAAAGGGATCGATCAAACCGTCGGCGGCTCCGGCGAGCGCCCGCAGCTTCGCGACGTCGCCTTCATCCTTGAGATCGAGCTCGACGATGATGCGCGACCGCAACATGGTATCGCCCGCGCCTGTTACGGTTCCACGCCGTTCGATGCGGACGACGTCGGCCCCATGGTCCGCGAGCAGCATGCCGGCAAACGGCCCCGGGCCGATCCCGCCCAGCTCGACGATCCGCAGGCCGGACAGCGGCCCCGCCATCAGCACATTCCTCGCGACGTCATCGGCCGGCGACCGATACGTCACGCATGGCGGCCGGGAACATCGCATCGGTTGCGCAGAACCCTTTCAGCGCCTCCCGCGCGACCGTCACTTTATGGACCTCGGTCGGCCCGTCGGCCAGGCCCAGCAGATAGGAATGGTTGAGCCAGTCGGTGAACGGCATCGCCGTGGACAGCCCCAGCGATCCATGGATCTGGAGGGCGCGGGCCGATATGTCATGCAGCACCTTCGGCATCACAGCCTTCACGGCGGCGATATTCTGGCGGACGGCGTTCCAATCCTTGCTGCGATCGGCAAGCCACGCGGTTTCGAGAACCAGCAGCCGGAACTGGCGCAGTTCGACCCAGGAGTCGGCGATCTTCTCCTGCACCATCTGCTTGTCGGCCAGCCGCTCGCCCTTGGTAAAACGCGACAGCGCACGTTCGCACATCAGATCGAACGCGCGCGTGGCGAGCGCCAGCGTCCGCATGGCGTGGTGAAGCCGCCCGCCGCCCAGCCGGACCTGCGCCACGACGAACGCATCGCCGCGGCCGCCCAGCATATTTTCGGCCGGGACGCTGACGCCTTCGAATCGCACATGCGCATGATCGTCATCGGGTTCGCCATGGCAGCCATAGTTGCGCAGGATGGTTATGCCGGGCGTATCCGCCGGAACGATGAACATCGACATGCGCCGATAGGGCGGCGCATCCGGATCCGTGACCGCCATGACGATGTAGAAGGCGGCATAGCGTGCGTTCGAGGCAAACCATTTTTCGCCGGTGATCAGCCATTCGTCGCCTATGGGCATCGCGGTGCAACGGAAGACCAGCGGGTCCGCGCCGCCCTGCGGTTCGGTCATGGCGAAACAGGAAACGATGTCGTTGGCGAGCAATGGCTCCAGGAAACGGGCCTTTTGTGCGTCGGTGCCGTAATGCGCCAGAATCTCAGCATTGCCGGTGTCCGGCGGCTGCGTGCCGAACACGATCGGCCCGAAGCGCGAACGGCCAAGCTGTTCGTTCATCAGCGCCAGCTTCAACTGGCCATATCCCTTGCCGCCCAGATGCGGGCCGAGGTGACAGGCCCATAAACCCCGTTCCCGGACCTGCTGCTGCAACGGCCGCACATGTTCGACAAAGGCGGGATCATGGATGTTCCACTGGCTGCCGAGCAGCTCGTCCAGAGGCTCCACTTTCTCGCGGACAAAGCCGCTGATCCAGTCCAGTTCGACCTGGAAAGCGGGTTCGGTTTCGAAAGACCAGGCCATTACCCGGCCCTCGGCAAGGTCATCATCGGATACATCATGCCGGAGGCGTCAGCGAGATGCGCCAGCTCGAGCCGTGCGAAACGAGCCAGCCCGCGGTGGGCGTCGGAAAATGGGTTCCCAAGATCAGAATCGGGCGATCGGCGTTGCGCCCGAAAAAGTCGCGGCGTGTCTCGCCGCTCATCGTGCTGCTCCAGTCGACATGAGCCCCCAGTTCCGGAAAGGCGCATTGCAGCGGATGATGCACCATATCGCCGGTGATGATGGCTTCCTGGCCGCCTGACCGGATATGCACGCTGACATGGCCGGGCGTGTGGCCGGGGGTCGGCTCCAGCCAGACTCCCGGGGTGATTTCATGATCGACCTCGACCAGCTGATGAAGGCCGGCATCGATGATGGGGAGCACCGAATCCCCCATGACCATACCGACCTGGAGCAGTTGCGCGGCATGGTCGTCGCCGGCCTCGCTCAGCCGCTGCTCCTCTTCCAGCTCATGCCGCCAGTGATCCCATTCGATACGGCCGAAAAGATAGCGCGCGTTGGGGAAGCTCGGAATCCACCGGCCATTTTCGAGGCGCGTATTCCAGCCGACATGATCGACGTGCAGATGCGTGCAGATCACGGTGTCGATCGTCTCGGGCGGGAAACCCGCCGCCGCCAGATCCTGGAGGAACGTCCCCTGGCGCATGTTCCACGCCTCGGTATGGCGCTGCTTGTCATTGCCGAGGCACGTATCGACCAGGATACGGCGCCCATCGGCCTCCACGATGAAGGCATGAACCGAAACCAGCAGCTCGCCGGTCGCCGTCGCAAAATGCGGCTGCATCCAATCCTGGGCCAGCACCGTTTCAATCTCGATATCGAACAGGAACTGGGGCGTGATCGTGAAATCCGCCATATCCACGATCCGCGTCACGCGCACATCGCCGATCCGCCAGCTTGCAGGAGCTTCCATCGCTTATTCCTTTCGCGCTTTGGGCGTGCGCGGCGCGCCCGTATTTCGCTTCGGCTCGAAGCTCGCCTGCGTCTCCGTCGAGACCGGGCCGGCCAGCAACTGCTCCATCGAATCGATGAAGTTCGTCATGACGTAAGACGATTTCCAGAAGCGATGCGCCCGCACCGTATCGTTGAGCGATGCTTCCCGCATCGCCATCGCGCTGTTCAGATAGATGTCCATGAACACCAGCCGCTGGTTGAGCAGCTGTAGCGGAATGTCCGACAACAGAGCGCGGATATGCGTCAGGCAACGCCGATATCCGGAGTTCCAATGGTTATCGAGTGCATCCAGGAAGAGCTCGCGGTAGTTCATCTGCAATATGTTGATGAAACGCAGATAGGTATCCTCGCTCAACCCGAGGGCGGGGCTGACCAGCACCTCGATGATCTCGCGCAGCTTTGGCGTGGCGCCATTGACCGTGATCTTGTCGAGTTGCGCGTTGCGCAGATCGTCGATCAGCCGCGCGCCATCGACGATAAGTTCGCGGACCAGCGCTTCCTTGCTGCCGAAATGATAGTGGACGGAACCGCCGTTGCGCTGTCCGGCGAGCACCACGATTTCGCGAATGGAAACGCCATCGATGCCCCGCTCGGCGAACAGCCGTCGGGCGGCAGCCTTGATCGCATAACGGGTTTCCGGGTCGGCGTTGCCGCCGCGGGAGCGCATGGTGGCGTTTCGCATGATCAATACCTAAAGCTGAGGGAAACCCCGTAGGTCCGGGGCTGTCCGGCATAACGGACTTTCTGATCGTACACGACAATCGCGTTGGTCCAGTAATAGGTGTTGGTCAGGTTCTTGATGAAGGCCTGTGCCCGCCAGCTGCCGGACGCGGAGGCGATGCCGGCGCGAACGTCGGCCAGCGTATAGGCCTTGATGAGCGAATCCGGATCATTGCCGACGACCGAGAATGTCGAGCTGTTATACGACAGGCCCCCGCCGAGCGACGCGTTCAGGCGGCTGGAGACGGGCCATTCATATTCACTGCCCGCCGTCACGCTCCAATGCGGCGCGAAGGGCATGCGGGTGCCGGCGAAATTGGACGATACGCCCGCACCGTTGACCCCCGTGAAGCGATCAATCTTCCCGTCAAGATAAGTGACTGCGCCATTGATCCGCCATCTGCGGGTCGGCGACAGGACCGCAGACATCTCGGCGCCGCGCACGGACGATTTGGGGATATTGTCGAGCTTGTCCAACAGGCCGAAGATGGGATCGATATATTTCGATCGAAGCTGCTTGTTGCCATAATCATAATAGAAGACGGCGCCTTCCAGTGAGAGCATACGATCAAACAGTTGCGCCTTGAAGCCCGCTTCATAATCGAGCACCGATTCCTGCACGACCGGCAGGAACTGCGCATTGCTGGACGCCGCGACATTCGGATAGCTGCCGGCCTTATAGCCCTTCGCGACGTTGACATAGACCAGCGCGTTCGGCGCGAGACGGTAATCCAGGCCGCCGCGCCAGGACACATTATGCTCGCGAAGCGTGCCCACGAACCTTTCCGGCAGGAAGGTGGGCCCTAGCGACGTACATCCCCCGGACGCGACCGGGGGCGTGGGTGTTCCGCGCAGCAGCGAGGAAAGCCCGGCAAAGAAGGCCCCGATATTGCCATCGCCCGGATCATAGGTGCAGCCGCTATCCTCCCGGGTGGTCTTGGTATAGCGCGCGCCAAGCTTCAGCGTCAGCTTCGACAGGAGATCGATGTCGAGATTGCCGAAGACCGCGCCGCTCCTGATCCGCTGGTCCGAGACGAGCCCGTTGGTGGCGAAGCCATAAGCGGGCGGTATCGTCGAATCGGCGAAGGTCAGATATCCATTGTCCAGCACATGGCTGTGTTCGTAATTGCCGCCGACCGTGTAGCGGACCTTGTTCCCGGCGGCATTGGCGATGCGCAATTCCTGGAAGAAATCGTTGATCTTGCCCTGCGCAAGCAGGGTATAGCCTTGCAGCCGCATGCCATCGGGATCGAGTTGGTCGTTGCGCTTCGCATAGACATAGGAGGTCAGCGAGGTGATCGTCGCTGGTCCGGCGTTCCATTCCGCGCGCAGGGCGGTCTGGAAGAGATGCTGGTCGCCACGGGGACGGTCGGTCCCCGTTCCCCAATCGGCCGCGCGGGCGGTTTGCGGCGCGGTGGGATAAGCCTGTAGCGCTGCCGTCGGGGGTAGCTGCGGGCTGAGCTTGAAGAATTGCGCGGCCTGCGGATCGGAACGGTCGACCCAGCCATTGACGTTCAGCTCTATGTGCAGCCGGTCGTCCGGCTGCCAATCCAGCAGTAGCCGCCCGATATAGGTCCGTATTTTGCCGAGGCTGTCCTTGCGGGTATAGCTGTACTGCCAATCGTCGCCATGCTCGACACTGCCCGCGATCCTTGCCTTCAGCGTGTCGCTGAGCGGCCCGCTGATAAAAGCCTCTGCCTTCGCGCGGTTGAAGCGACCATAGCTAAGGTCGGCGCCGTAATGGAGATTGGCAGTTGGCTTGGCCGCGACGAAATCGATGGCCCCGCCGGTGGAGTTCTGGCCGAACAAAATGCCCTGCGGCCCCTTGAGCACCTCCACGCGTTCGAGATCCAGTCCAGTGTGGCTGGTCAGCAGCGGGAAGGCGAGCGGCGCCTGATCGACATAGACGTTGACGGCCGGGTAGGCTGCTAACGAGGTCTCGTAAAAGCCGACGCCGCGCAGCGTGTAGACCGGCAATCCGGTATTGCTGTGGGCATATGTGAGGCCGGGTACGATCTGCGGCAGATCCGCCACGCTGGCGATCCCCGCCTTGCGCAGCGTATCGCCGGTGAAGGCGCTGATCGTCAGACCCACCGTGCTCAGGCGTTCCGATCGCTTCTGGGCGGTAACGATGATCTCGCCCGGAAACTCGAACGTCGTGCTGGTGGCGTCGGCGTGCGCAGTCGCTGCCGGGGGCGCCAGCGGCGTGCTGCTCTGCGCGTGCGCCGCGGTAGCGGCAAGGATCATGACACCTGAGCTGCATGTCGCCAGGAAACGGCAGGGCCGGCTGCTTTTCATCGACTTCCCCTCCAAGCGCCGGAAATGGCGCCACGGCGTGCCAGCCTCATCTCCGGGCGGCATCACCGAGTCGATAATTAGGTCGATCGTTTCAATGAATCAAACTAAAAATTATCATGCTCAAAATTTGCTCTTTTATTTATGGTTAGATATCCGGTTTATCGAATCATATTTATTCATCCGTTTTAATGGTAAAAAATAATGGACCAATGGACGGCGCATATCGACGTCGCTGCGCTGGAAGCGTGGATGGACCTGCAGGCGCTCGGCAACGGCCCGATAAGCGGCGCGCACCTGCTGGGCGGCGGCACGCAGAACATGTTGCTGCGCTTCGACCGTGGCCTGCGGGGATTCGTGTTGCGGCGCCCGCCACCGCATCCGCACGCAAAATCGAACGAGACGATGCGTCGCGAGATGCGCGTGCTGGCCGCGCTGGCGGCGACGGCGGTGCCGCATCCCCATCTTCTGGCCGCATGCCCCGAGACGGATGTGCTGGGTGCGGCCTTCTATCTGATGGAGCCGGTCGATGGTTTCAACGCCACAGCCGGCCTGCCCGAAATCTATGGCCGGCCCGACTGGTGCCGCCGCATGGCGTTCGCGCTCGTCGAGGGGATCGCACAACTCGGGGCGTTGCAACCCGAGGCGATCGGGCTTGGCGATTTCGGGCGCCCCGATGGTTTTCTGAAGCGCCAGGTGCCGCGCTGGCGGGCTCAGTTCGAAGCCTATTCGGATACCGCGCCGACCTGGCCCGGCGGCCGCGCCCTGCCGGGAATCGATCGTGTCGCGGACTGGCTGGAGCTGCACCGGCCGGATCATTTCCAGCCAAGCCTGATGCACGGTGACTATCATTTTGCCAATGTGCTGTTCCGCTTCGACCGCCCCGAACTCGCCGCCATCGTCGATTGGGAACTGGCGACGATCGGCGATTCCCTGATGGATCTCGGGTGGCTCCTCGCGACGTGGCCCGATGGATCCGATACCGCGCCCGGCCCCGTCGTCGTTACGCCGTGGAACGGGTTCCCGAGCGCCGCCGAACTGATCGGCCATTATCGCGCGCATAGCGGCCGCGACCTTTCGGCGATCGACTGGTATATCGTCATGGGCTGCTTCAAGCTCGCCATCCTGCTGGAAGGGACGCATGTCCGCGCCCATATCGGCAAGGCGCCCAAGAGCGTCGGCGATCGCCTGCACGCGGACGCCATAAGGCTCATGGAGCGCGCTGCGCGCCTGACCTGCTAACGCGGAGCCATGCGGATGGCCCCGTCGAGGCGGATATCCTCGCCGTTCATATAGGCGTTCTCGATGATCGACACGGCCAGCTGCGCATATTCGGCGGGATCGCCCAGCCGCTTGGGAAACGGCACCGATGCCGCCAGCGCATCGCGGACCTTGTCGGGCAGGCGCGCCAGCAACGGCGTGTCGAACAGGCCGGGCAGGATCGTGTTGATGCGGATGCCCTCCCCCATCAGGTCGCGGGCGATCGGCAGCGTCATGCCCACCACGCCCGCCTTCGACGCCGAATAAGCCGCCTGCCCGACCTGACCGTCTTCGGCCGCGGCGCTGGCGCTGTTGATGATGGCGCCGCGCTCGCCGCTCGTTCCGATCGGGTCGAGCGTGAGCATGCCCGCCGCCGATTTCGCGATGCACCGGAACGTGCCCACCAGATTGACCTGAATGACGAAGTTGAAATCGTCCGCCGGAAAATGACGGATCGTTCCGTCCTCCTTCGAACGGCTGGCCGTCTTGATCGACCGGCCTAGTCCGGCGCAGTTGACGAGGATGCGTTCCTGCCCATGCGCCGCGCGCGCCGCGGCAAAACCGGCATCGACGCTGTCGTCCCGCGTGACGTCCACGGCACAGAACAACCCGCCAATCTCCTCAGCCAGTGCCCGCCCCTTATCCTCCTGCAAATCGAACAGGGCGACTTTCACGCCCTTTGCCGACAGCGCCCGTGCCGTCGCCGCGCCAAGGCCGGAGGCGCCGCCCGTGATGACGGCGGCGATCGTCGTATCGAGCTTCATCGCTGCGCTCCTACAATCGTTCGATGATGGTGACGTTCGCCAGGCCGCCGCCTTCGCACATCGTCTGGAGGCCGTATCGTCCGTTGCGCGCCTTCAGGGCGTGGATCAGCGTGGCCATCAGCTTCGTGCCGCTCGCGCCCAGCGGGTGCCCCAGCGCGATCGCTCCGCCATTGACGTTGAGCCGGTCCCGATCGCCGCCGATGGCCTGGAGCCACGCCATCGGCACCGGCGCGAAAGCCTCGTTCACTTCATAAAGATCGATGTCGCCGATCGACATGCCGGCCCGGGCGAGCGCCCGCTGCGTCGCGCGAATGGGTTCTTCCAGCATGATCACCGGATCGCCCCCGGTGACGGTGAGGTTGTGGATGCGGGCGATCGGAGTCAGACCATGATCCCGGACGGCCTGCTCGCTGGCGACCAGCACGGCGGACGCGCCATCGCATATCTGGCTTGCATTGGCCGCGCTGATGACGCCCCCTTCCTGGAGCAGCTTGACCGCGCCGATCGATTCCATCGTCGCGTCCGGCCTGATCCCCTCGTCCGTCCGGTGCAGGTGAACGCCTTCCGGCGTATCGACTTGGATTGGAACGATTTCATCGGCGAACGCGCCCCGCGCGGTTGCGGCCGCGGCCCGGCGGTGGCTTTCGACCGCAAAGCTATCCAGCGCCTGGCGGTCGAACCCATATTTGCGGGCGATCATCTCGGCACCCGTGAACTGCGAAAAGGCGATGCCGGGATAGCGCGCTTCCTGGGCCTGGCTCTTGGGATGGCCAAGGCCCGCCTGGGTGAACAGGGTCCGGTTGGTTCCCATCGGCACGCGCGTCATGCTCTCGACGCCGGCGGCGATGACAAGATCCTGCGTACCCGACATGACCGCCTGCGCCGCGAAATGCAGGGCCTGCTGGGATGAGCCGCATTGCCGATCGATCGTCACAGCCGGCACGCTTTCGGGCAGGCGGGATGCGAGCACGGCCCCGCGCCCGATCTGGAAACTCTGTTCGCCGCCCTGGTTGACGCATCCCATGATGACATCCTCGATCGCGGCCGGATCGATCGACGTGCGGTCCAGCACCGCATTGAGCACCGCACCCGCCAGATCGGCGGGGTGCCAGCCCGCCAGCTTGCCGCCGCGCCGGCCGCCGGCGGTCCGCACGGCCTCCACGATATAGGCTTGTGTCACCTGTCTTCTCCTATTCCGTCATGTCTCGCGAGGGGTGAACAGCGGGCGCAGGTCCTGCTTGATGACCTTGCCGCCGGCATTGCGGGGCAGCGCGTCTGCGGAAAACAGGATGCGGACCGGCACCTTGAAGGCGGCCAGTCGGTCCCGCACCCAAGCCTGAAGGTCGCTCTCCGTCGCGCCGGCGCCAGACGCTAGATGAACGACTGCCGCGGGCTCCTCCCCCAGCGTCCTGTGCGGCACGGCTATCAGCGCCGCCTCTGCCACCGCCGGGTGCCCAACTAGGATATTCTCGACTTCGGCGGAATAGATATTCTCGCCGCCGCGAATGACGACGTCCTTGGCACGATCGACGATCGTGCAGAATCCATCCCCGTCCACACGGCCGAGATCGCCGGTCCTGACCCAGCCATCCACGAAGCTCGCGGCGGTTTCCGTCGGCCGGTTCCAATAGCCTTTGACGACCATGGGCCCCTTCACCCAGAGTTCGCCGATCGCGCCCGGCGGCAGCGTCGTCACGCCGTCGGTGGCAACGATCCTGATATCGGCGACCGCGACCGGAACGCCGCAGCTGTCGGGCCGCGCCAGATAATCCTCCGCGCTGTTGATCGTGACTGTCGACATCGTCTCCGTCATGCCCCAGCCGTTTCCAGGCATCGCGCCAAGCTCTTCATGGATGCGCCGGGCCAGTTCGGCAGGGGCGGGTGCCCCGCCATAGACGATGGCTTCCAGCGAGGAGAGATCGTGGCTTTTGCGATCCGGATGATCGAGCAGCTGCCAGGCGATCGTCGGCACGCCGCCGGTGATGTTCACGCGCTCGCGTTCGATGAGGCGCATCGCCCCCACCGTATCCCATTTGCGCATGAACACATGGGTGCTGCCGGCCGTCATGCCGCCGATCAGGCTGGCGACGCAGCCGGTGACGTGAAACAGCGGAACCACGGTCAGCCGCACCTTGGGCAAGGATGGCGGCACAGCGGCGCCCCGGCGCAGGGCGCCCCGCGCGCCGGCATAACCGCTGGACATGATGTAGGTCAGGATATTGCGATGTGTGCCCAGCGCGCCCTTGGGCGTCCCGGTGGTGCCGCTGGTGTAGAAGATCGTCGCCTCGTCATCCGCTGCGAGATCGACCGGCGGCAGGCTGTCCGCCCGCAGCCCGTCATAGCCATCGGTGGTGCCGATGAGATGTTCGAGCGGGATCGCATCATCGGGCACCGCGCCCTGCATGCGGGTGACGACGATATGGCGCAGGCTGTCGAGCGCGGACCGGTGTGGTGCGATCCTGTGATGGCGTTCGGCATCGCAGAACAGGATCGCTGCGCCGGAATCTGCAAGGCCATACCCCAATTCCGCGCCGGTCCACCAGGCATTCAACGGAACCGCGATGGCGCCGATCGTCGTTGCCGCGAGGAAGATCACCGGCCATTCGGGCAGGTTGCGCATCGCCAGTCCGACCCGATCGCCCTTGCGGACGCCCTGATCGACAAGCCAGTGCGCCAGCGTCGCGACGGCACGGAAATGCGCGGCATAGCTGATGCGCTCCTGCTCATAGACGAAGAACGGGCGGTCGCCATGGCGGCGGCTTTGATCCGTCAGCGCGGCGAGCGTGGGCAGCGCATGTTTCCAGGTGCGCGTGGGGACGCCCCGGATCGGCACCTCCTCCATCTCGAACGGCGCGCCCGGCGCGGTCAGCTTATCCTGCGCGGCCTGCATCGACATGCAGGGCCAGTCCGGCGGCAATCGCATCCGTCTATGCCCCGGCCTGAACCGCACAGGTCCAGGCGGCATGGGCGAGATGCGGCACGCGCGCCGCGACGGCCGCAGCATCCGCATTGGAGGCGGTGCCGTCCTGCACGCGCCGCTTGATGCCCTGCACGATGCTGGCCAGGCGGAAGAGGTTGAAACTGAAATACCAGCTGAGATCCGGTATGTCGTCGCGCCCGGTCTGCGCACAATAGCGCGCGACCATGGCAGGCATGCGCGGAATCCCGAGCGCGTCGAGATCGAGCCCCGAAACCACCGATCGCCCTTCCCGGCGGGGGAGCCAGTTCAACAGGAAATAGGCCAGGTCGGCCATTGGATCGCCAATGGTCGATAGTTCCCAGTCCAGCACGGCCCGCACGGCCGGCTCGCCGGGAGCGAAGATCATATTGTCGATCCGGAAATCGCCATGAACGATCGAGGTGCGCGCCTGAACCGGCAGGCTGGCCGGCAGCCATGCGATCAGCCGCTCCATTTCGGGCAAATCATCGGTCTGCGCGGCCCGATACTGACGGGTCCAGCGGCTGACCTGCCGTTCGAAATAATTGCCCGGCCTGCCATAGTCGCCAAGCCCCGCCGCGACATGGTCGACCGAATGCAGTGCCGCCAGCGTATCGATCATCGCATGATAGGTGGCCGTCCGATCCGCGGGCGCCATGTCGGGCAGGCCGCCGTCCCAGATGTTGCGCCCTTCCACCAACTCCATGACGTAGAAGGGCGCCCCGATCACATCGTCCGACATGCACAGGCCGAAGGGGCGCGGCACCGGGAAACCAGTGGGGTGAAGCGCGGCGATCAGCCGGTATTCGCGGTCGATGGCATGGGCGGAGCTGAGCAATGGCCCGAACGGCTTGCGTCGCAGCACATAGGCCCCGCCCGGCGTATCGATGCGATAGGTGGGGTTGCTCTGGCCGCCGGCGAATTTGGTCAGCATCAGCGGCGCGCGGAAGTTTTCGACATGCGCGGCCACCCATGCAGAGAGAGCGGCGACATCGAGGCTCTCGCCGGGACCGGTCTGGCCATCGACTAGTGACAGGGCATCAGCGGCCATCACTTGAAAACAATCACTGATCGCGCGGTATCGCCCTTGCGCAGGTGATCGAAGGCATCATTGATACGGCCCAGATCCATGCGTTCGGCGATGATCGTGTCGAGGTCGAGCTGGCCGCGCATGTAGAAATCCACCAGCCGGGGGATATCGACGGGAAAGCGGTTGGCCCCCATCAGCGCGCCCTGCAGTTTCTTGCCGGACAGCAGGTCGATCGCATTCAGCCCGATCGAATCCGTCAGCGGCAGCATGCCGAGGATCGTCGCCGTGCCGCCGCGCCGCAGGATCGACACCGCGAACTGGCCGCTGGCGATGCGGCCGACCGCTTCGATCGCATGGTCGACGCCGCCCTTGGTCATGTCCATCACCTGTTCGGCGGCCCCGCCGTCCGCTGTATCGACGGCGTCGGTCGCGCCGAGCTTCAGCGCCAGTGCGCGCTTTTCCGGCACGGGATCGACCGCCACGATCCTGCCGGCACCGGCAATCTTGGCCGCATTGATGGCGGCAAGGCCGACGCCGCCGCATCCGACGACGGCCACGCTGTCGCCCGGGCAGACATGGGCCGCATGGAATATTGCGCCCGCTCCCGTCGTCACCGCGCAGCCCAGCACCGCGGCCCGATCGAGCGGCATGTCCGGATCGATAGCCACGCAGGCATGTTCGTGAACCAGCATCTGTTCGGCAAAGGCCGAAAGGTTGAGCATCTGGTGGACGACCTCGTCGCCGATGAACAGGCGCTGCGGCCCGCTTTCGGGCCGGCGCGTATCGGCGCCGAGGCACAGCGACATGTGCCCGGTCAGGCAATATTCGCATTGGCCGCAAAAGGCCGAAAGGCAGGTGACGACGGCATCGCCCACCTTGACCATGGTCACGCTGTCGCCCACCGCCTCGACGATACCGGCGGCTTCATGGCCGGGTATCGTCGGCAGCGGATGGGGATAGGTGCCGTCGATGAAATGCATGTCGGATCGGCACACGCCGACGGCGGCCGTTCGGATCAGCACTTCGCGCGGGCCGGGCTTCGAAATCCCGACATCCTCGATCGTCAGCGGTGCGCCATGGGCCCGCAGGACGGCAGCCTTCATCGTCTTGCTCCATATTTGCCGAATTCAAGGCGCGCGATCGCGCGGTTGTGGACTTCATCCGGACCATCGAGAATGCGCAGCGTGCGTACCGCGGCATAGGCCTTGGCGAGGCCTGCGTCGGTGGTCACACCGGCGCCGCCGAACGCCTGTATGGCGTCGTCGATGATCTTCAGCGCCATGCGCGGTGCAGCCACCTTGATCATCGCGATTTCCGCCTGCGCCGCCTTGTTGCCGACCATGTCCATCATGTGCGCGGCTTTAAGGCACAACAGCCGGCACATCTCGATCTCGGTCCGCGCGTCGGCAACCCTCTGTTCCCAAAGAGATTGCTGCGCCAGCGGCTTGCCGAAGGCGACGCGGGACATCAGCCGCCGGACCATCTTTTCCAGCGCTTCCTCGGCAACGCCGATCGTGCGCATGCAATGATGGATGCGCCCGGGGCCCAGGCGCCCCTGCGCGATCTCGAACCCGCGGCCTTCGCCCAACAGGATATTGGCAGCGGGCACCCGCACATTTTCGAGCAGGACTTCGCTATGTCCGTGCGGCGCGTCGTCATAGCCGAATACGGGGAGGTGCCGCACGACGGTGATGCCGGGCGTATCCATGGGCACCAGGATCATCGATTGCTGCACATGCCGGGGTGCAGCAAAATCGGTCTTGCCCATTACGATCATGATCGCGCAACGCGGATCGCCGACACCCGATGCCCACCATTTGCGGCCATTGATGACATAATCGTCACCATCCCGCACGATCGCGGTTTCGATATTGGTCGCATCGGACGAGGCGACGTCCGGTTCGGTCATCAGGAAGGCGGATCGCAGGTCGCCGCGCATCAACGGCGCCAGCCACCGATCCTTCTGCGCGCGCGTGCCGTAGCGGTGCAGCACTTCCATGTTGCCGACATCGGGCGGGGAGCAATTGAAGATTTCGAGCGACCAGAGAATGCGCCCCATCTCCTCGGCGCACAATGCGAACTGGACGTTGGTCAGCCCGGGCCCGTCGAAGACGAAACTGTCGTCGACATGGCCATGGCCATGGGATGGCGGCATGAAGAGATTCCACAGGCCGGCTGCCCGGGCATTGGCCTTCTCCTCCTCGATCACGGACACGATCTTCCATCGTTCGCCCCCGCCCATCTCGGCATCATAGTCCGCGATGCGGGGGCGCACATGGCTGTCGATGAAGGCTCTGACCCGATCGCGCCAATGCGCTTCCTCGCTGTTTGGCGTGAAATCCACGATCAGCCGGCCTGCGCGACGGGCTTGGTCGCGGCAAAGCCCAGCACGGACTTGATCTCCAGATATTCGGTGAAGCCATGGTCGCCCCATTCGCGGCCATTGCCGGACATCTTGTATCCGCCAAACGGCATCATGCCGTCGGCATTGCTGCCGTTTATGGATATCTGGCCCGCGCGCAGACGAGATGCGACATCGCGCAGCACATCGCCGTCCTTCCCCCATATATAGGCGGCGAGACCGTAATCCGTGTCGTTGCCGATGGCGATCGCTTCCTCGACATCATCATATCCAAGGATCACCAGCACCGGGCCGAAGATTTCCTCGCGGGCTATTGCCATGTCGTTCGTTACATCGGTGAAAATCGTAGGTTTGACGTAATAGCCATGGTCGAGCCCCGCCGGCCTGCCGGTGCCACCGGTGACCATGGTCGCCCCCTCCGCCATGCCCCTGGCGATCAGCGCCTGGATCTTGTTCCACTGCACCTCGGAGACGACCGGCCCCATCATCACGTCACCTTGGGGATCCCCCACGGTAACGCTTTCGGCGGCGTCCTTCGCAAGGGCGCCGGCTTCCGCCATTCGGCCGGCGGGCACGAGCATCCGGGACGGCGCGTTGCAGGACTGACCGGAATTACGCATCAGGGCCATCACCCCGGCGGGGACGGCTACCGCGAAATCGGCATCGTCCAGCAGGATATTGGGGCTCTTGCCACCCAGTTCCTGCGTCACCCGCTTCACGGTCGGGGCAGCGGCGCAGGCCACTTCGATGCCGGCGCGGGTCGAGCCGGTGAATGACACCATATCCACCAGCGGATGCGCGCTCATCGCCGCGCCCACGGTTGCGCCATCGCCGTTGACCAGGTTGAAGACACCTGCCGGCACGCCGGCCGCATCCATGATCTCGGCCCAGACGATGGCCGAGAAGGGCGCGACTTCGGACGGCTTGAGGACTACCGTGCAGCCGGTCGCCAGCGCGGGACATACCTTGGCGGCGATCTGGTTGATCGGCCAGTTCCATGGCGTGATCAGCGCACATACGCCGATCGGTTCCCGAACGATGCGGTTGGCCCCGCGATCCTCGGTGAACGCATAGGTCTGAAGCACCTCGGTGGCGGTCTTGAGATGCAGCACGCCAATCATCGCCTGCAGATTCTTCGCAATCGCGGCCGGGGCGCCCATTTCCTCGGTGATCGCCCGCGCCACATCATCGTGCCGCTTCAGATATTCTGCCGTGATCCGCTCCAGAACGGCCACCCGCTCGTCCCGGGTCGTCCGCGACCAAGCCGGAAAGGCCGCATGGGCCGCGCGCACCGCAGCATCGACATCGGCGGCCGCCCCCATCGCCACTCGGCCGGCCACGGCTTCGGTGGCGGGATTAATGACATCCGCGATGGCCGGAGCCGCGCCCGAACCGACTGGATCGACCCATTGTCCATCGATGTAGAATTGCAGATAGTCGCGCACCTTCAGCGTCTCCTGATCGTCGTGTCCGCACTGTCAAATCTGCAGGGGGTCTCGTTCTTCACGATGCGCCAAACATCCCCCACGCGAAATATATTGTCAAGGTCATTTGACGAACTCCTCCGAGCCGTCTAGGCTCTGCTTCAGAATTTGAGCCTGGAATCACCATCGTCCGATCAAATCGCACAAGCAGGATCGATCGCATGTTGGGGACTCAAGGCGCTGATCTGCAATAACAATAGCTATAGCAATTTAGGGATGGGAAGCGATGCTGAACACTGACCGCCGGACAGGTTTCGATTCCGAACAGGAAAGTTTCCGGGACTCTGTGCGAAAGTTTTTTGATCGCGAGCTCCATCCCAATCTGGATCGCTGGGAACAGGACGGCATCGTCGATCGCGCCTTCTGGCTGGCCGCCGGCGAAGCTGGGCTGCTGTGCCCGACCGTCCCCGAAGCCTATGGCGGCCTGGGGCTCGATTTTCGTTACAATACGATCATTTCCGAAGAGCTGGCCTATGCCGGATCGGTCGCGGGCATTCGCCTTCAATCGGATATCGTTGCGGAATATCTGGTCCGATATGGATCGGAGGAGCAGCGGCATCGCTGGTTGCCCGGAATGATCGCCGGGACGGTGATAACCGCGATCGCAATGACGGAGCCCGGCGCCGGATCGGACCTTCAGAGCATCCGCACGACGGCGCTGCGCGATGGCCACGATTATGTGATCAACGGATCGAAGACCTATATCACCAACGGGCAAAATGCCGATCTGGTGATCGTTGCCGCCAAAACCGACCCTGGGGCGCGCGCAAAGGGCATCAGTCTGATCCTTGTCGAGGCTGATCGCAAAGGCTTCAAACGCGGCCGCAACCTCGACAAGATCGGGCAGCATTCGGCGGATACATCCGAACTGTTCTTCGACGACGTACGGGTGCCGGTATCCAACCGGCTGGGCGGCGAGGGCGAAGGGTTCGGATGCCTGATGACGCAATTGCCGCAGGAACGGCTCAGCATCGCGATCTGCTCCCAGGCGATGGCGCAGCGGGCGTTCGATGAAGCCGTGCGGTTCACGAAGGAGCGCAAGGCCTTCGGCAAGACCATCTTCGATTTTCAGAACACCCGCTTCGAACTCGCCGATCTGGCGACCCGGCTGCAAGTCGGCTGGGCGCATCTCGATTGGGCGCTGGGACGCCATGTCGACGGTCAGCTGACGGCGATCGAGGCGGCGGCGGCCAAGCTGTGGCATACCGAACTGCTCTGGCAGGCCTGCGATCGCGCGCTGCAGTTGCATGGCGGCGCAGGCTATATGAACGAATATCCGATCGCCCGTCTGTGGCGCGATGCCCGGGTGAATCGCATCTACGGCGGCACCAGCGAAATCATGAAGGAAGTCGTCGGCCGGTCGCTCTGACCCTGACAATTATCACATGAGCGGACCTCGGCAGGCAAGTCCGGCGCCCCGCAGGAGGAGGAACTCACGATGCAGATCAATCGCGACGAACTGCTGAAGGCCTATCGCCGGATGCGGACGATCCGTGCCTTCGAGGAACGGGTATTCGCCGAATTCGAACGCGGCAACATTCCGGGCTTCGTGCATCTCTACAGCGGGCAGGAGGCCTCCGCTGTCGGCGTCTGCATGCACCTGACCGATGCTGACAAGATCGGGTCCACCCATCGCGGCCACGGCCATTGCATAGCCAAGGGCGTCGACGTCCGCAGCATGATGCACGAGATTTTCGGCCGGAAGGACGGGCTGTGCGGCGGCAAGGGCGGATCGATGCATATCGCTGATCTTGAAAAGGGCATGCTGGGGGCCAACGCCATCGTCGGCGGCGCGCCGCCGCTTGCGGTGGGCGCTGCGCTGGCTGCCAAGCTCAAAGGCGAAGACAGCGTAGCGGTGTCGTTCACGGGCGACGGCGGCTCCAATCAGGGCACGGTCTTCGAGGCGATGAACCTTGCGGTCGTGCTGCAACTGCCCGCCATATTCATTTTTGAAAATAACGGCTTCGGTGAAGCGACGGGGCATGACTATGCCGTCGGATCGCGGGACATCATCGGGCGGGTCGCCGGTTTCGGCATGCCCGCCACGCGGGTCGACGGGCGCGATTTTTTCGCCGTCCACGATGCCATGGGCGAGGCTGTCCGCCGGGCGCGGTCCGGGGGCGGGCCATCCGCGATCGAGACCGTCGCCAAGCGGTTCGGCGGGCATTATGTCGGCGATCCGATGCGCTACCGCACCGCCGAGGAGCGCGAGCGCACGATGCGCGACGATGATCCGCTGATCATGTTCCGCCGGAAGGTGACCGACGCCCAACTGCTCACGCCTGGCCAGCTCGACGCGCTGGACGGCGAGATCGCGGCTCTTGTCGAAGCCAGTGCGCAATCCGCCGCGCAGGCGCCCTTTCCCGGCGCAGCCGATCTCGAAACCGACGTCTATGTCACCTACTGACGGAAAGATCAGACCATGACGCAAAAATCGATGCGCCAAGCGCTGAACGAGGCGCTGAGACAGGAAATGCGCCGCGATCCGCGGGTGTTGATCCTAGGAGAGGATGTGGCGGGCGGCGCCGGGTGTGAAGGCGAAGAGGACGCCTATGGCGGCGCCCTGGGGGTGACGAGGGGACTGGTCGGCGAATTCGGCCGTACCCGCGTGATCGACATGCCGATCACGGAAAGCGCGATCATGGGGGCCACGGCAGGAGCTGCCCTGGCCGGCCTGCGCCCGGTCGCGGACCTGATGTTCGTGGATTTCCTGGGGGTTTGTTTCGATCAGATCTTCAATCAGGCTGCCAAATTCCGGTACATGTTCGGCGGCAAGGCGGTGACGCCGATGGTGATGCGGGCGATGATCGGCGGCGGCTTTCGCGCCGGTGGCCAGCACAGCCAGACGCTGCATCCGATGTTCACCATGGTACCTGGCCTGAAGGTTGTGATGCCCAGCACGCCTTATGATGCAAAGGGGCTGCTGATCCAGGCGATCCGGGACGACGATCCGGTGATCTTCCTGGAACATAAGGCGATGTACGACCTGATGGGCGAGGTGCCCGACGAAGCCTATGCGATCCCATTCGGCGAAGCCAATGTGACGCGCGAAGGCACTGACGTCACGGTCGTCGCCTTTTCGCTGATGGCCGCGCGCGCCAATGACGCGGCGGATTTGCTGCGCAAGGAAGGCATTTCCGTCGAGGTTATTGATCCGCGGACCACCAGCCCGCTCGATCTCGACACGATCCTGGACAGCGTTGAAAATACCGGCCGCTTGGTTGTCGTGGACGAAAGCCCACCGCGCTGTTCGCTCGCCGCCGATATCGCCGCGCAGGTCGCCGAGCACGGCTTTTCGCATCTTAAGGCGCCGATCCTGTCCGTGACCTGCCCGCACACGCCTTCCCCGTTCTCGCCCAGCCTCGAAGATCTCTACATGCCGTCGGTGGACCGGATAGCGGCAGCCATAAGAAAGGTCGTTTCGCGATGACACTTCATGCCATTTGCATTCCCAAATGGGGCCTCGCCATGGAGGAAGGAACGCTGGCCTCCTGGCTGAAGGCCGAGGGCAGCACCGTGCGGCAGGGCGAGGATATCGCCGAGTTCGAAACCAGCAAGATCGCCAATGTCCTGGAGGCGCCCGCCGCGGGCATCCTGCGCCGCCGGATCGCGGCCGAGGGCGATGTCCGGCCGGTCGGGGCGTTGATCGGCGTGCTGGCCGACGCAGGCGAGGATGACGAAGCCGTCGACATATTCGTTGCGGGCTTCAGCGAAGCCAGCGTGGTCCAAGAACAGCAGGACAGCTCGACCGCGATCGTCGAGACCATCCTCGTCGATGGATTGCCGGCACGGTTTCTGCGGGTGCGGGCCCGAACGGCTTCGCCGGCCACGCCGCTGGTGTTGCTGCACGGCTTTGGCGGCGATCATATGGGCTGGATGTTCAACCAGGATGCCTGGGCCGCGGATCGTGATGTCCTTGCTCTCGATCTGCCCGGCCATGGCGGGTCGACCAAGGATGTCGGGGACGGCGAGCTGGCGACATTGGCGGCACGCGTATCGGCATGGCTGGACAGCCAGCGCCTGGATAGGATCCATATCGTCGGCCATTCCCTGGGCGCCGCCGTCGCCGCGTCGCTGGCTTTGGCCAGCCCCGCGCGCGTAAAATCGATCGTCGCCTTGTGCGGCGCCGGGTTCGGCGACACGCTGAGCCGCGACTATGTCGAAGGGTTCATCGCCGCGTCGCGCCGCAAGGAATTGAAACCGGTAATCGAGATGCTGTTCGCGGATCCCGGCCTCGTCACGCGCGACATGCTCGAAAGCCTGATGGCCTATAAACGCATCGACGGCGTGGGGGATGCATTGCGAGCGCTGGCCGAGAAGGCGCTGGCGGCACCCGCGCTTGCAGAATTGCGGTCCGAGCTGGCGGATATCCAGGTCCCGATGCTGGCCCTGTACGGTGCGGCCGATCGCATCGTGACGATATCCGATCCTGCGGCTTTTCCCTGGCCTCATGCCATCGTCGAAGCCGCCGGGCATATGCCGCACATGGAAGCGGCAAAGGCCGTGAACGAACAGGTGGCGGGTTTTCTCGCTCTGCACGACGGATCAGAACGGCGTTAAATCTTGACCCGTGTGGGTCAAGCAGATGCCCGCAGCCAACGGGTTGGGATCGGGATTTTCGGCGGCTGAGATAAGAAAGGTCGCTGGAATCAATAACGGCGCAGCCTGGCAGGCTGCGCCGTTATTTCTTGCGACGGATCAGAAGCGAACGGTGGCTTCCACCGTGATCGTCCTGGGCTCGTCTAGATATTTGAGAGCGGTCGGCGAGTTCGTCAGCGGTGCAGGCCATGCATTGGCGAAGCTGTACGTCTTCGTGTTGGTCAGGTTTTTGCCGACCAAAGCCAGCGACCAATGGCCGTTCGCCGCAGCAAGCTCAACTCGGCCATCCAGCTTGGCATAGGCATTTTGTACGCCGTAGATCAGGCTCTGATCATCGGAATTGTAGAAACGCGAACGATAAGCTGCCTTCAATGTGGTGGTAAGTTTCAGCGCCTCGCCAATCCGGGCGTGGTGCTCCACTTGGATATTGCCCGTCCATTTCGATGCATAGGTCAGCGGTTCGCCGGCCAGATTGTTAAACTGCGGACTGTTCGCGGCACCTGCGGGTGCTGCGGAATTGCAGACCGCCAGCGGCTGCCGGGCCAAGCAGTTGGCGCCCAGGAAGTCATCATATTTGGCTTTCTGATAGGCGCCGTTGAAGCTCAGCTTCAAGGTTTCCAGCGGAGCCCAGCTCAGGCTCGCTTCAATGCCGCGGGATGTCGCGGCACCGGCATTCTTGGTTACGAAACCACCGCCGTTGCATGTGGCGCAGAACACCGAGGTCTGAAGATTCTTGATCGTGGTGTCATAGAGAGAGATGTTCACGATCACGCGGTTATCGGCGAATGCCGATTTGACGCCGACTTCGAAACTCCTGGAATTTTCCGGCAAGAACGCAAACGGCGGAAGCGCCAGTGGCGCGGGATTGTTAATGTTATTGCTGATGAATCCGCCCGATTTGGAGCCGCGCGCATATGTGCCGTAGAACATCACGTGGGGCGTGATCTTATATTGGAGCGTCGCGGAGGGATCGAGATGGTTCTCGTTGAAGCTCCCGCTCTCGGTGAAAGGCGCCCCTTGCAGCGGGAAGCCAATGGAAGAACCCGCATAACGGCCCGATTTGTCGATCTTCGTATAGCGCAGGCTGCCGATCAGGTGGAGCTCATCCGTTATTTTATAAGTCGCTTGGCCGAATGCCGAATAGGTCTTGCCTGTCTGGTTGAAATCGCTCGTCGTCGACCCCGCCACGAACCCGCCGTACAAATTATAGTTGAACGGCTGCCCAACATAATATTTGTTCCAGTCAAAATAGACACCAACAATATAGTTCAATCGTTTATCTTCGGGGGAAGCAATCCGGGCTTCAGCCGAATATTGTTTGAAGTTCTCGAGAATCCGATTGAGGAAGATTGCGGGGTTATCGTTGCTGTAGGAATTGGCGCGGTGGGCATTGAACGATGAATAGCCTGTCACCACCGTCAATGTGTGGTTGCCGAGCGGCATATTGCCGGTCAACGAACCGTTCCAACCCGAATAGTGCGCCGCGTTGGCGAAGCCGAACGGATTGGGATCGGTGAACTGTACGCTATTCACCTGCCCCGGCACCGTCAGCGATGCCATGACCTGATTCTCGCCCTTGCTCTCGGTATTTGCATATTGCAGCTTGGCGATCAGATCATAACCGGCCGAAGGTTCGTAGCGCAGCGCGATCCGTCCCACGCGTTCCTTGCTGCGCGGATTGTCCTTGCCGGTCACAAGATTAGGGACATAGCCGTCATAATCGAGCACCCGTCCGGAAACGCGGGCGGAGAGTGTGTCGCTTAAAGGCCCGGAAACATAGCCGCTGAACTCCGTTCCATCGAGATTGAAATTATAGGATCCGGTCGCGGAAGCCTGGAACGTGCGGGTCGGATTGGCGGTCACGACGCTGATAGCGCCGGCGGCCGTGTTCTTGCCGAACAACGCACCTTGCGGCCCGCGCAGCACCTCCACCCGTTCGATATCGAAGAAGGGGGATGTGAATTGCTGCGGGCGCCCCGAATAGATCCCATCGACATACATGCTGACCGTCGAATCGAAGGCGAAATTGGCCGGCCCTGTCCCAAAGCCGCGCAAATAGATGGTGTCGGCAAAATTCAGCCGCTCGATATACAGGTTCGGAATTGAATTTTGCAGGCTGTGCAAATCGGAATCGTGGAATTTCGCGATCTGCTGTCCTCCGAGCACCGTCATCGAGATCGGCACATCCTGGATATTCTGCTCGCGCTTCTGTGCGGTGACGATAATCTCATCCAAGGACGGATCCGCGCGGCTAGCTGCCGGAGCCGGGCCCTGGGCAGCCATCGCGGGTGCACCGATCGTGATGGCCAGCAGGATTGCCGGCGTAATAAGATGACGGTTTAACAGAATCCCCATTTTATCCTCTCCCTCCGGCGGCGTCGTTGCGGCGCACGCTCATCCCGCGCCCCTTTCGATTCTGAAAGGTATCACGCATAAACCAACCCTAACTACATCAATGTAGATTGACAAGATATTTATCAATGTAAATTGACAAATATCTGTCCGGCATGGATGCCGATCCGGATGGGAGATGGAAATTGAACTCTGAACAAGCGGTGCGCTATCGCATCCACGACACCGTTGCGGTTGTGTTGATCGATCAGCCGCCGGTCAATGCGCTTGGCGCCGCCGTGCGTGAAGGCCTGATCGCCATGCTGCACCGGGCGCTGGCGGACGAGCAGGCGCAGGCGATCCTTATCATCGGCGCCAACGATCGGTTTGTCGCGGGTGCGGATATCCGCGAATTCGGCAAGCCGCGGCAGGGGCCCGCAATATCCGATATCCAAAAGGCGATGGAGCGCGCGCCCAAACCTGTCATCTGCGCGATGGACGGACATGCGCTTGGCGGCGGCCTGGAACTGGCATTGGCGGCCCATTACCGCATCGCCACGCCGCGCGTAAAACTCGGCTTGCCGGAAATTCAACTGGGCCTGCTGCCCGGCGCGGGCGGCACCCAGCGACTGACGCGCCTGATCGGCCCGGAAGCCGCGCTCGATCTGATCCTGACCGGAAAGCATATCGCCGCCCCGCGCGCCGCCGAACTGGGGATCATCGACCACATTGCCGAGGGCGATCTGCAACAGGCCGCTATCGCCTTTGCGAAGCGCTGCGTTGCAGAAGGGCGGCTTGGACCGATCCTGATCGAGAAAGCCGACAGGGTGATCGATGTCGATCCGCGTATCATTTCCGACGTCCGCGCGCGCAATGCCAAAAAATGGAAGGGCACGATCGCCCCCTTCAAGATCGTAGACTGCATCGAGGCGGCGACACGGCTGTCGCCCGATGAAGGCCTGCTCTTCGAAAGGGCGGCCTTCGAAGCCTGCAGCAACGACCCCGCCCACGCGGCCATGGTCCACCTGTTTTTTGCCGAGCGCAAGGCCGCGAAGGTAAACGGCATATCCGCGACCACCCGGCCACGATCCATCGGATCGGCCGGCATCGTCGGTGCGGGCACGATGGGCGGCGGCATTGCGATGAGCCTGGCCGAGGCGGGGCTGCCCGTGAAGCTGCTCGATAATACGCAGCAGGCGCTGGATGCCGGCATTGCCAGGATACGGCACAATTACAGTCTGTCGGTCGATCGCGGATCGATGGCCCGGGCAAAGGCCGATGCGGCCATTGCGAAGATCAACCCCGTCATCGGTTACGACCATCTTGCCGATGTCGACCTCGTCATCGAGGCCGTATTTGAAACGAGGACGATCAAGCATGACGTCTTTCGCCGGATCGACGCGGTGGCCCGGCCCGGCGCGATCCTCGCCACCAACACGTCCGCGCTGGATATCGATGAGATCGCCAGCGTCACCCGCAGACCCCAGGACGTTATCGGCCTGCACTTCTTCTCGCCTGCCAACGTCATGAAGCTGGTCGAGGTCGTGCGCGGCGTTCTCGCGTCCGACGAGACGGTGGTCAGCGCGATGGCCTTTGCCAACGCGATTGCCAAGGTGCCGGTTCTGGCGGGCAATTGCGAAGGCTTTATCGGCAACCGCATTCTCCAGCGTTATGGGACCGAGGCGGATGCCCTGCTGCTGGAGGGCGCCACGCCATGGCAGATCGACATCGCGCTGAAGGATTTCGGCTTTCCGATGGGGATCTATCTGATGCGCGATCTGGCAGGGCTGGACGTGGGGTGGCGGATGCGCGCGAACCGTATTGCTGCCGGTACGCTGGACCCCGCGGCGCCGGACTATGTTCCACTCGCGGATCGGCTATGCACGGCTGGCCGGTTCGGCCAGAAGACGGGGGCCGGCTACTACACCTATGCGGGGCGTACCGCGTCGCCCGATCCTGCGGTGGATGCGATGCTCGATCAAATCGCGGCCGAAAAGAATGTCATGCGGGGCCCGATAGAAGATGAGGAGATCGTATGGCGCATCCTGTGTGCGATGGTCAACGAAGGGGCCGATATCGTGAGCGAGGAGATTGCGCAGCGGGCCTCCGACATCGACGTCGCTTATGCCTTTGGCTATGGCTTTCCGAAATATCGGGGTGGGCCGATGTTCTGGGCGGAACAGCACGGCCTGCCGGCGGTGCATGACAGGATTGCTGCTTATGCAGCAAAGTACGGGCCGCGCTGGCAGCCGTCGGCCTTGCTGTCGGAGCGGGCGGCCGCCGGCAAGGGCTGGGACGGATAGCTTTGTGCATGCTGCGCCAATCCCCGCAGCGCAAAAGCGCTTACGCATTTCATCTTGTCAATATATATTGACGTGTATACATTTACCCTAAAGCTGGGCGCCCCGAGGTAGACGGCAAGAACATAAGGATAGAGACATGCCGAGATTGCGCCAGGTTCCCCGCGAGGAGGTGACCGATCCCCTCGTACAATCGGTCTACACCAGCCTGTTCGGTGATCGCGATCCGGTCGCCCATCCCGGAACGGAGATGGGGACGCCAGGGCACTGGTGGACGGTATTGGCGCTGACCCCGCACATCCTGGAACATTTCGTCTTATGCTCGCGCATGTATCTGGGCCCCAAGATGCACCTTGATGCCCAGTTGCGGGAATTGGGCCAGTTGCGCGCCGGCTGGCTGAACGGATGCCAGTTCGTCTATTCGCAGCATTGCAAGATGGGACGCAACGCCGGGTTGACCGAGGAGCAGGTGCAGGCGGTCAAGGAATGGCCGGTCGCGACCTGCTTCGATCCCTGCCAGCAGGCCGTGCTGGCTTATGCGGATTGCCTGATCAGCCAGCGGGGCCGCGTGCCGGATGGCATCTTCGCCCGGCTCAAATCCTTTCTGTCGGACGAGGAAATCGTCGAACTGACCTACATCACCTGCTCCTACGACGGCTATGCGGTGCTGACCCGCGCGCTCCGGCTGGAATTTGACGACCGCGACGATCCTGTCGTCGAGGTCGCCGCCACCGAACGCTATGACGGCGCCGATTTTATGGGCAGGCCGCGCTGAAAAGCCGCCGCCTGCGGCCCATCCCTTATTCTATATCTTCATGGGAGAACGACATGTCCACTTTCGTCATTTTCATCCGCAACCAGATGCACGATGCCGAGGAGTTCAAGACCTACTCCGCCAAATCGGCGGTGGCTCGCGGCGATCACCAGCTGAAGGCGCATGTCTATTATGGCGCGGTGGAGACGCTGGAAGGCGATCCCGCCGATGGCGTCGTGGTGGTCGAATTCGCAGACCGCGCGGCGGCGCTCGCCTGGTATGAAAGCCCTGCCTATCAGGAAGCCAAACAGCATCGGTTGAAGGCCGCGGACTATCGCGTGATCATGGTCGACGGACTTTGAGCCGGAGCCCGGATCATCTGCGATGACAGCCTTGAGAAGGGCGGCAATCGTGGCCCCGATCCGCACGCCGGTGGCGCGCTTTCTGGGCGCGCTCAGCGCACTGCCGGCGGAGCGGCTGGCGGCGCACGTCATCCGCGCGACCGTCGATCGCGCCGGTATCGATCCCGCGCTGATCGACGACGTGGTGTTCGCGCAAAGCTATGCGAACAGCGAGGCGCCCTGCATCGGTCGCTGGGCGGCGCTGGCGGCGGGGTTGCCGATCGAGACCGCCGGGTGTCAGGTCGACCGGCGGTGCGGTGGGGGCCTGCAGGCCGTCGTCAATGCCGCGATGATGGTCCAGACGGGTGTGGCCGATGTCGTGCTCGCGGGCGGCGTCGAGAGCATGAGCAACATCGAATATTACACCACCGCCATGCGCGGCGGTGCGCGTGCGGGATCGGTCCAGTTGTTCGACAGGCTGGAAAGGGGGCGGGAACGTTCCCAGCCGGTCGAGCGCTTCGGCGCCATCTCCGGCATGATCGAGACCGCCGAGAACCTGGCCAAGACATTCGGCATCGATCGGGACGCGGCCGATGCCTTTGCCGCGCAAAGCCACCATCGGGCCGCATCGGCATGGCAAGAGGGCCGCTTCGATGCCGAAGTGGTGCCGGTGCCCGTGCCGCAGCGCAAGGGAGACCCGCTGTCTTTCGCGCGGGATGATGGCGTGCGCCCGGAAACGACCGCGGAAAGCCTGTCGGCGTTGCGCCCGCTGCTCCCGGGGGGTGCGGTAACGGCAGGCAATGCCAGCCAGCAGAACGATGCCGCCGCCGCGTGCCTTATCGTGGCGGAGGACCGCCTGGAGGCGCTGGGACTGACGCCGATGGGATTTCTGGCGGGCTGGGCCGTCGCGGGATGCGATCCGGCGCAGATGGGCATCGGGCCCGTACCCGCCGCGGCTAAGCTGTTCGCACGTACCGGGCTCGGCTGGAACGATATGGACCTTGTCGAGATCAACGAAGCCTTTGCCGTGCAGGTGCTGGCTGTGATGAAAGCCGCAGGGCTGGAAGATCAGTCGCGAGTCAACGTCAACGGTTCGGGGATATCGTTGGGCCATCCGATCGGCGCGACCGGCGTCCGCATCATGACCAGCCTGCTGCACGAGATGCAGCGGCGCCAGGCGCGATATGGCCTGGAGACGATGTGCATCGGCGGCGGCCAGGGTATCGCGGCGATATTCGAACGCGCCTGATGCAGCGCCTGCTCGACCAGTTCAGGGCGGGGGAGACGATCTACCTGCCGGGGGCGACCGGCGAAATCGTGCCGCTGACGCAGGCATTGGCGGCCGAGCCGGATCGGATGCGGGGGGTGACCGTCCTCAGTTGCCTGGTCCCCGGCATCAACAGGTTCGATTATGCGGCCCTGGATGACAGCGCGCGACTGACGACCTTCATGCTGTCCCCGGCGCTGCGATCGTCGTTCGATGCCGGCAGGATTAAGCTGATCCCGGCGTGCTACAGCGCCATCGCCCGCCATATGCGCGATAGGGTTGCGATCGATACCGCCGTCGCGCATGTCGCGCCGCCCGATGCCGATGGGATGAGTTCGCTCGGCATAGCCGCCGATTTTTCCCCGATAGCCTGGCGGGCGGCGCGGCGCCGGGTCGCGATCGTCAATCCGGCCATGCCCGCTATGCGGCGCGGCCCCCGTATCCGGCTGAAGGATGCGGACATCGTTCTCGACGGCGATAGCGGGTTGCTGGAGGTCGAGTCCCGCTCGGCTTCCGCCGAGGCTGCAGCCATTGCCTGCCGGGCTGCCGCCCTGATCCCGGATGGCGCCGCCATTCAGCTTGGCATCGGCGGAGCATCCGCGGCGATATGCGATCAACTGACCCTGCATCGCGGGCTGCGCCTGCGTTCGGGCATGGCGCCCGAGGCGGCCTGGCAACTGGCGGAGGCCGGTGCACTGGCGGATCCGGACACCCATCATGTCGGCATTGCCGCGGGATCAGACACATTTTACCGATTTCTGGGCGAAAGCGATCTCGTCGGTTTCGCCGATACCGGTTTTACCCATGATGCGGCGATGTTGCGTGGTATCGAACGCTTCCACGCGATCAATGGCGCGCTGGAGGTCGACCTGATGGGACAGGTCAACCTGGAATATCAAGATGGACGATCGATCAGCGGCGTCGGCGGTGCCCCCGATTTCGCGCGGGCCGCCGCCGTTTCGCCGGGCGGGCGATCGCTGGTGCTGTTGCCGTCGACGGCGCGTGGAGGGCAGATATCGCGGATCGTCGCGCGGATAAACGCGCCCACCGTCTCGCTGGCGCGGGGCGACGTGGATACCGTCGTCACCGAATGGGGAACGGCAGAGCTGCGCGATCTGTCGCTGGACGATCGCGCGCGGGCGCTGATCGCGGTGGCCGATGAGCGGTATCGCGATGATCTGGCCCGATGCTGGCGAGACATACGAACAGGGCTGTGACGGCCCCACGGAACCCATGTCAAACGGATGAAGGATCCACGAAATGCACATGCTGGATGGAAAAGTCGTGGCGATCACGGGTGCGGGCCGTGGGATCGGCCGGGAAATCGCCCTGCTCTGCGCACGGGAGGGGGCGGCCGTGGTCGTCAACGACTTCGGTGGATCGCTGAGCGGTGACGGGTCGGATGCGGGACCCGCGGTTACAGTGGTTAAGGAGATCGAGCAGGCCGGCGGCCGCGCCATCGTCAACCTGGCGAATGTGGCGGATGCCGCCGGCGCGGCATCGATCGTCGACGATGCCATCGGCGCCTTCGGCCGCGTCGATGCCATTGTTAACAATGCCGGCGTATCGCGCGACGGGATGTTCCACAAGATGACCGCGGAGAATTGGCAAGCAGTGATCGACGTCCATCTGGGCGGCAGTTTCTATCTGTCCCGCGCCGCCGCGCCCCATTTCCGCGAACAGCGAAGCGGCTCCTTCGTACATATGACATCGACGTCGGGGCTGATCGGCAATGTCGGTCAATCCAATTATGCGGCGGCCAAGATGGGTATCGTAGGCCTTTCCAATTCCATCGCCCTGGATATGCAAAGTTTCGGCGTCCGATCAAATTGTGTCGCCCCTTTTGCGTGGAGCCGCATGACGGAAAGCATCCCGGTCCGTTCGGATGCCGAGCGGCAACGGGTGGAGCGTCTGAAGACGATGACTCCGGACAAGATCGCACCGATCGTCGCCTTTCTCTGTTCAGACGCGGCGGTCGATGTCTCGGGGCAAATCTTCTGCGTGCGAAAAAACGAGATATTCCTCTTCTCGCCGCCGCGCCCGGTGCGATCGCTTCATCGCGCGGAAGGCTGGAGCCCGGCGACTATAGCATCCGAACTGCTGCCGGCGTTCCGGCCCAGCCTCTTTCCGTTGCAGGTGTCAGGAGATCTCTTTGCCTGGGATCCCGTATGATGCATGACCATCATTGACGATGTGGGCCGGTAAAGGGGCAGAGAATGGACATGGGGAAAAAGGCGAACACTGCGAATCCCGACCCCGGCGAGTTATCCGGGGGTACGCCGGCACGTGCCAGCAGGAAGAAGGCCGCCACGGCCAAGGCATCGCTCGATATCCCGCCCGAGGATGCCCATGTCTCGCTGTCGCTGCTGAAATATTTCTACTGGATCGAACTCGGCATCCGCAGCTACCTGCGATCACGCAACAATGTGGAATTCTCGCGCGGCGAAGGGCTGGTCATCGCCAGCCTGATGCTCGGCTACAGCCGACCGTCGGATATTGCGCGGCAACTCGGCGTCAGCCGCCAAGCCACCCATGTCACGATCCAGCAGATGAAGAAAAAGGGTATCGTCGATCTCTCGCCCGATCCGGACGACGGCAGGATCAAGCAGGTGGTGCTGACGCCGCTCGCCAAGAAGATGAATGACGACGGCACGGTGGCCATGAATCTGATCTGGCAGGAACTGGGTCGTCGCCTAGGCAAGGCGGATCTGGTGCGGACGGCGCGGGTCCTGACGAAGGACTGGGGTCCCCCAGTGGTGTTCGATGGTGACGATCAGATGGGCGACCCGTCCGAACAATAATGACGGAGAATGGCGGTGATACCATATGCGGAACTGCTGAAGATCCGCAGCGCAGCCGGTGTCTTCAACTGGAGCGAACGCGATGCGATGCTCTATGCTCTGGCCACGGGCGTTGGACAGGATCCTCTCGATGCCGCTCAACTGCGGTTCGTCTACGAAAAGGATCTGAAGGTCATGCCGTCGTTCGCGACCGTGGCGGCATGGGGGTGCAATCCGTCCCTAGCGGAAGCGGGCATCAACTACACGCATGTCGTCCATGCCGAACAGGGCGTGACCTTCCATGCGCCGCTCCCGCCCGCCGCACAGGTGCGGGCAGAAGGCGGGGTGACTGGCGCGATCGACAAGGGTGACAAGGGCGCCCTGATCTTCGGAGAAACCACGCTTGTCGATGTGACGAGCGGCATTAGGTACGCGACCCTGGCTACCACATGGATGGCGCGTGCAGATGGCCATTTCGGCGGCCCGAAAACGCCCGCGCCAGCGCCCCATCCGATGCCGGATCGCGTGCCCGACCGGATCATCGATTATACGACCCGGCCCGACCAGGCTCTGCTGTACCGCCTGCTCGGCGACCGCAATCCGCTGCATGCCGATCCCAAGGCCGCGCAGGCGGCGGGGTTCAGCCGTCCGATCCTGCATGGTCTTTGTACCTATGGCATCACCTGCCGGGCAGTGCTGGAGATTTGGGGAGATCTCGATCCGGCGCGGATGGCCAGCCACTCGCTGCGCTTTTCGGCGCCGGTGCTGCCGGGGGAGACGATCACAATCAGCTTCTGGCGCGAACCGCACGGCATATCGTTCGAGGCGCATGTGACCAACCGTGGCGTCGCGGTCGTCCGAAATGGCAGAAGCGTCCTCCACATGTGAGAGATTTGCGCGCAGGGGCCCTCGGATCGATTTAATTCTTGTCAATTAAGATTGACGAGTGCAATGATACCCATGGGCCATGAAGCCCGGCCCGGCTTGTTGTCAGGGCCATGCGGGGAGGATCTGATGCGTCTGATCGAGGACATCCTCGGGCTGTGCCTGAACCGCGGGGCATCCGATCGTGACTGAGGCCTCCCTCGACCCGGGACCGCACAGGCTGAGCCGCGGCGCGATCGCATGGTCGATATTCGAAGGGGGGCGCAACCCGTATATAGTCCTCGTCGTCATCTACATCTTCATGCCCTATGTCGCCTCGATCATGGTCGGCGATCCCGTCAGGGGCCAGCAGATGATCGCGAGCTGGAATCAGTATTTCGGCTGGGTCGTGCTGCTGACGGGGCCGTTGCTGGGCGCGTCGGTCGACAAGTTGGGGCCGCGCAAGGGCCTGCTCGGCCTGATCATCGCCGTGATGGTACCGATGATCGTCGCCTTGTGGTGGGCCCGCGCCGACGGCAGCGGCCTGTCCGTCAGCATGACCATGTTCCTCGGGCTCGCGGTGCTCGTGCTGTTTTCCTATACCGAGGTCCTGCACAATTCGCTGCTGGTGCGGGCGGCGGGATTGCGGAATGCGCATCGCGCCTCCGGCCTGGGGCTGCTGCTCGGCAATATCCTCTCGGTCGTGGCGCTCGCCGCCTGTGCGTGGGCCTTCGCGCTTCCCGGCAAGGTGGACTGGGCGTGGGTACTCGCGCGTCCGCTGTTCGGCCTGGATGCGGCTGCGCACGAACCCGAACGGATCGTGCCAGTCGTCGCCGCGATCCTGCTCGCTTTGGGTACGGTGCCGCTCATGCTGTTCACCCCCGATGCGCCGCGGACCGGCATAAAGCTCCGCCGCGTCCTGTCCGAAGCGGTCGGCGAGATCGGCGGCATGATCCGCACCGTGCGGCAGCATAAGGATGCCGTCATATTCCTCGCCGCCCGCATGTTCTTCGTCGACGGCATGGGCGCTTTCCTGATCTATTCGGGCATCTACGCAATGGGCGTGATGCGATGGGACGTGCTTGAAATGTTCGGCTACGGCCTGCTGCTCAGCCTGTCCGGTGCGCTGGGCGGCGTGATCGGGCCGTGGTTCGACACGGTGCTGGGGCCGCGAAGGGCGCTCCAGGCCGAAATCTTCATCGTCGCGATCGGCGTGCTGGCCTTGCTGGGTATGTCGCAGGACATGATCGCCTATGTCTGGCCCTATCCGCTGCCGCACGCTGCGATCTGGAGCGGTCCGGTCTTCTCCTCCTGGCCCGACATGGTGTTCATCATGATCGGCTGCGTGACCAACATCTTCGTCTGCGCCCATTTCGCGTCCAGCCGGACGATGCTGACACGGATCACGCCGCCGGAGCAGGCGGGCGCCTTCTTCGGCGTCTATGCGCTGGCCGGCGTGGCGACGAGCTGGCTTGCGCCTGTGCTGGTGCATGCGGGAACGCAGATCACGCAAAACCAGAAAGGGGGTTTTGCGGCCATCATCCTGCTTCTCGTCCCCGGCTTCATCGGCCTGTTCTTCGTGCGAGGCGGCCAACGGCGTGCGGATGATGACAGAGCGGGCGCTCAGGAGGTTTTATGAACGGTTCAAACCGATTTTCGAACAAGGCTGCACTGGTCACGGGCGCGGCGTGCGGACAGGGCGAAGAGCATGTCTGGCAACTCGTCGCACAGGGCGCGCGCGTCATATTCACCGATATCCTCGAGGATCAGGGCAGGGACATGGCCGCAGAATCGGGCGATGCCGCTTTGTTTCTGGTCCATGATGTTGCCGATGCCGAGGGCTGGGTCCGCGTCATGGCCGCTGCGCAGGACTTTGCCGGCGGCCTCGATTATCCGGTCAACAATGCCGCCGTGGCGCGGTTCGGGCCGCTGGCCGATACGGATGTGGCGGCGTTCGTGCTGCACCAGCAGAGGGCATAGCGTGGATGGTACGCCAGACAACGCTAAGGGAGAACAATTAGGGAACTCTGGGGTGAGGCGATTACCACCGGAATTCGACGAGGCCTAGTTCCTCCCACATCCATGTAAAATCATAGCTCGCCATTGGATCGTTAGCGCCGGATTTTGCCGCTCCGTTCTCTATATATTTGAGCCACTCTGCCACTTTCATCTTGCCCGCTTTTGTGCGGGCCAAGGCGCGCGGGGTCTTGTCGCCAAGGGCCGGGACCGGCGCATTGAGCGTCTTCGTATATGCCGAAGCCCCCGAGCGTCACCAATTCCTGAAGGTGGTTCAAAGCTGGGACACGGGCATGACCGCCGCGCTCACCAGCGATTTTTCAGTTTGCACTACTTGGGGGTTCGAGTGGGAGCAATGCAAATGGTACCTGCTCGATGTGTATCGCGAACGTCTGGATTTTCCGGACCTCAAGCGCGCAGTAATCCGACTCCAGCGCCGCTGGCAAGCAGATGCAGTGCTCATCGAGGATGCCGGTAGTGGCAAGTCCCTTTGGCAGGAGTTTCGGACATCGGGGCCGCTGCGGCCAATCATGATCCGCCCAGTTTCATCAAAGGAGGACCGGTTCAACGGGTGCCTCGCCGAGGTCGAAGCCGGGCACCTGCTGCTGCCTGTCGATGCCCCGTGGCTTGCGGGCGTTCCGGTCGGCATTAAAGGCGTTCCCCAGTGGGCGGTATGATGACCAGGCCGACAGTTTCAGTCAGTTCGTCATTTATCAGCTGGGCCATTGGAAATGGGTCGTGACGAGATATACCAAGGGTAGGCGGCCGCAGAGCCTCGTCCGTAATCGGAAGCGGCCATGGTAGATGCGGACCATCGAAAACCAATCTCTATCAATCGGTAACGGCAGGACCGTTGCGCGACTTCCCGTCACGCCTGCCAGAAGGCAGCCTTGCGGCCATGGCGCTGGCACAGATCCGTGACCCAGGCGTCATGGTCGGCATGGCCGTGCCAGTCCTCGATCCGCTTGGCGAGGTACTCGCAGGTCTTGAGGTGCCGGGCCGCATGGCCGTAGCGTTTGACCCGTGCCTTTTCGAGCGCGAAGCCGATCATGGCGCGCAGCATCAGAGTCGCGGCGAGCGGATGGCGCTGTTCCATGGCGTCGGCAGCAGGAGTGAGCAACCAGTAGTGGTCGCCATCGAGTTCGCCGTGTCGCTCGAAAACGTGCGCGGCGGCGGCATCGAGCGCAGGCCAATTGACCAGGAACCCTAGCCCCTGATGAAAACCGCCATAGCCCCGCGCATCGGCGATGGCGCGGGTTTCGGCCTCCTCGTCCTCGAAATCGGGCAAGCGCTTCAGGAAAGTGCGAAGATAATCGGCGTTGAGATCGCGCGCGAAGATCGACCAGCGCGCGGCCTGCGCATCATCCAATCGCCCAAGCGCTTCGAGCACCTCGATCCGCACCCGCTCAAAATCGGGCCAGGAACGGCCCGCAGCATGCGTTTTCTCCGCCCGCTCGATCGCGGCCATGGCCTCTTCCGCGCGACCGACCGCAAGCAGGCGCTGTGCGATGTCCGCCGCGATGGCGGGGTTGCCCTGTTCCTCGGGCGTGAAGCGCGCAGCATAACCGTCGACATCGCCCAGGGCGTCGGCGATCTCGGTCAAGGCGGAACGGATCAACCGGGCCTGTCGTTCAGCGGCAAAGTCATCCTCGTGAATCGCTCCTCGTGAACTGTACGCGACAACCCGGCGGTGCCCGTCCACCGGCTTTGCTGGCGGCAATTTCGCCAGTGCCTCGAATTTTGCCTTCAACAGCGTAAGGCCGTCGCGGCCCAGGGCTTCCGCCATTTCTTCGATCAAACCATCGAACTGGGCGTAGTCATTGGCGCAGACGCTGGTGAAGACCCGGTCGGCGAGTTTGTCGGCGGACAGCTTGGCGGATTTAGCAACCTCTCCCAGATTTTCGAGAGCCTCGTCCATGATATCGCCAACCGTGCCGTTGCTGTCGTCGCACCGCTCGTAAATCGACGGAGCCATTTCCAAGAAACGCCAGAGCAGATCCACCGCCTCGGCCGGCTGCGTCGGCGCCACATGTTTCATGATCGCCACGCGCTGAGCCTCGATGTCCTTGGCGAAAGCGCGCGCCTTGTGCCAGTCGACGAAGCTCTTCGACTTAGCGATCGTCGCCAAGCGCTTGCGGATCTCTGCCGCGGCACCATCGCCGCCGGCCTTGCCAGCCAGTTCCAGGCGCAGCTGCCGCTTGATCGCGGCATCGCCCTCGGCGAGACCCAACAATAGTTCGGCCAAGCGTTCGGTGCCCAGTGCGGCCAGATTCTTTGGGTTCAGGGTCTTGTCGGAAGCCATGGTCGAGAGCGATTTCGTGGAGCGAACTGGTTGGACGGGCCGTCGGATTCGTCAAATACACGAACCTCGAAGCTGCGGAACCCCTCGGTCGGTTATGTCAGCGCCTCAATTTGCCGCACGGCGATGCGCAACTGCTCGACGGTGAGATTGCGGCCCGTGGCGATGAGCTGCATTTCGAGCGAAGCGCGTTCACTTATCCGGCCATCTTCGGCTGGCGTTTCGACCAAGCCGGAAAGTGGACAGTTGGTAAGCTCAGCGATTTTGTCGAGGATGTCGAGTGGCGGCAGGCTACGCCCTCGCTCGATGTTCGAAACTGTCTCGACCGTGCGATCGATCCGTTCGGCCAATACGGCTTGGGTCAGGCCAGCTGCCCGGCGGGCGGCTTTGACCCGGGCTCCAATGATTGATTGTCCCGCCTTCGGTTTCAAACCCCCGGCTTTA
>JANXUK010000127.1 GCA_025356275.1 Sphingomonadales bacterium
AGATAGCGGCCCTGATCCTCGCCGAAATACAGGCCCGCCAGCGGCGGCAACCCGGCTGCCACATCGCTGACAAAGCCGATGTCGCCCGCAAGCGCCATCTCGGCCAAAGCCACTGCCGCGCCGCCATCGCTGCAATCATGCACCGCGCTGACCATGCCATCGGCGATCAGCCCGCGCACCAGCTTGCCCGCGCGCCGCTCCGCGGTCAGCTCGACCGGCGGCGGCGGGCCATCCTCCCGCCCATGCAGCTCGCGCAGCCACAGGGATTGCCCCAGATGCCCGTGCGAATGGCACAGCAGCACGATGGTCTCCCCCTCGGCCTTGAAGCCGATGGTGGCCATCTTGCCGCAATCCTCCATCAGGCCCACGCCGCCGATCGCCGGGGTCGGCAGGATTGCCGAGCCCCCGCCGGTCGCCTTGCTTTCATTATACAGCGAGACATTGCCCGAAACGATCGGGTAATCCAGCGCCCGGCAGGCATCGCCCATCCCCTCCAGACAGCCGACGATCTGCCCCATGATCTCGGGCCGCTGGGGATTGGCGAAATTGAGACAATTGGTGATTGCCAAGGGCTTGGCACCCACAGCGCAGATATTGCGATAGGTTTCCGCCACCGCCTGCTTGCCGCCCTCATAGGGATCGGCAAAGCAATAACGCGGGGTGCAATCGGTGCTCATCGCCAAGGCCCGCTGGGTGCCGTGGATCCGTACCACCGCCGCATCCCCGCCCGACAGCTGCATCGTATCGCCGCCGACCTGACTGTCATACTGCTGCCAGATCCACGCCCGCGACGCCAGATCGGGGCAGGCCATCAGCTTCAGCAGATCGCCCGCTATATCGGTGCATTCGGGCACCTCGCCCAGCGGCGCGGGCTTGGCCGGCAACACATAGGGCCGGTCATACAACGGCGCATCATCGGCCAGTGGCCCCAGCGGAATGTCGCAAACCACCGCGCCATTCCACTCCAGCACCATATGCCCACCATCCGCGCCAGCCTTGGTAACCTCGCCGATCACCGCGAAATCCAGCTCCCACTTGCGGAAGATGGCTTCCGCAAAGCCCTCGCGGCCCGGCTTCAGCACCATCAGCATCCGCTCCTGACTCTCGGACAGCATCATCTCATAGGGCGTCATCCCGGTCTCGCGCTGGGGCACGGCATTCATGTTCAGCCGGATGCCAACCCCGCCCTTGGACGCCATTTCAACCGAGGACGAGGTCAACCCCGCCGCGCCCATATCCTGAATCGCGACGATGGCATCGCTGGCCATCAGTTCAAGACAGGCCTCGATCAGCAGTTTCTCGGTAAACGGATCGCCGACTTGGACGGTGGGGCGCTTCTCGTCCGATTTGTCGTCGAAATCGGCGCTGGCCATTGTGGCGCCATGAATGCCGTCGCGCCCGGTTTTCGATCCGACATAGACGATCGGATTGCCCACGCCTGTCGCTGCGGAATAGAAGATGCGGCTTTGGTCGGCGATGCCCACGGTCATCGCATTGACCAGAATATTGCCATCATACGCCTTGTGGAAATTGGTCTCACCACCGACCGTCGGCACGCCGACGCAATTGCCATAGCTGCCGATGCCGGCCACGACGCCCTGCACCAGATGCTTCATCCGCGGATGATCGGGCCGGCCAAAACGCAGCGCATTGAGGTTGGCAATCGGCCGCGCGCCCATCGTGAACACATCGCGCAAAATCCCGCCCACTCCCGTGGCCGCGCCCTGATACGGCTCGATATAGGAGGGGTGATTGTGCGATTCCATCTTGAAGATCGCGGCCAACCTTGTGCCATTCGGCCCCTCGCCAATGTCGATCACTCCGGCGTTCTCGCCCGGCCCGCAGATCACCCAGGGGGCTTCGGTCGGCAGCTTTTTGAGGTGCAGCCGCGAGGATTTGTAGCTGCAATGCTCCGACCACATCACCGAAAATATGCCCAGCTCCACCAGATTGGGCTCCCGCCCCAAGGCGTGCAGCACGCGGGCATATTCCTCCTCGGACAGCCCGTGGGCGGCGACGACAGCGTCGGTAATTTCGGCGGTGATGGGGGAGAGGGTTTGGGCCATGCGCCTGCCCATAGCGAGCGGGTCGCGCGGTGGCTAGATGGGCGCCGGGCTTTCCACCATCGCGGCGCGGCCCGGCGCCGCTTTCCACCATCGCGGCGCCGCCCGGCGCTTGACCGCCAGCACCGGCGCGGCCATTGCTGATGCCTATGACCGAGCCCGCAACCGCCCCCCTTGGCGCTATCGCCACGTTAACCTTCGAGGAGGCCCTGCGCGGGCTGGAGGATGTCGTCCGCCGGCTGGAAAGCGGCGATGTGCCGCTCGACGATTCGATCGGCCTCTATGAACGGGGCGAGGAATTGCGCCGGCATTGCCAGGCACGGCTGGACGCGGCGCAGGCCAGGATTGAGCGCATCGTCACCGGACCAAACGCTTCCGGCCCGGATGGCGCGGCCATCGCCACCCGCCCGTTCGACGATCCGCAGGGCTGAGACGCCAGATGTCCGCCCCCGACCCGATCCTCGCCGACGCGCTGGCCCGTATCCAGAGCGACATTGACGGCGCCTTCGACGCACTGCTCCCGGTTCCGGCTGACACCCGCGCGCGGCTGGTCGAAGCGATGCGCTATGCCGCGATCGGCGGCGGCAAGCGGGTGCGCCCGCTGCTGCTGACCGCCATTGCCGAGCTTTATGGCGTGGAGCGCGCAGTGGCGGTGCGTTGCGGCGCCGCCATCGAGGCGGTGCATGCCTATTCGCTGATCCACGACGACCTGCCCTGCATGGACGATGATGCCCTGCGCCACGGCAAACCCACGCTCCACCGCGCCTATGACGAGGCGACGGCGGTGCTCGCGGGGGACGCGTTGCAATGTTTCGCTTTCGAGATCCTCTCCAACCCCGACATCATCGGCGACCCGTTCACCCGCGCCGAGCTGGTCGCGGCGCTGGCCGGCGCGTCGGGGATGAACGGCATGGTCGGCGGGCAGATGATGGACATCGTGGCGGAGGGCAGCAGCTTCGACCTGCCCACCATCACCCGCCTGCAACAGCTCAAGACCGGCGCGCTGCTAGCCGCCTCGGTGGAGATGGGCGCGATCCTGGGCAAGGTCCCGGTCGAGGGGCGGGCGCATCTGCGCGGCTATGCCCGTGACATCGGGCTGGCGTTTCAGATCGCCGACGACCTGCTCGACCATGAGGGCGATGCCGATGCCGCCGGCAAGGCGCTGCGCAAGGATGCGGCGGCGGGCAAGGAGACCTTTGTGTCGCTGCTGGGCGCGGACCGGGCGCGGGCGCAGGCGCATATGCTGCTCGAACAGGCCATTGCCCATCTGGCGCAGCATGGCCGCGAGGCCGACCTGCTGCGCGCGCTGGCGCGGTTTATCGTGGAGAGGGACCGCTGATGGCTGGCACACGGGCCGAACGAATTGGGGTCTACCCCGGCACCTTCGATCCCATCACGCTGGGCCACGCCGACATCATCCGGCGCGGCGCCAAGCTGGTCGACCAACTGATCCTTGGCGTCACCACCAACCCTTCCAAAAACCCGATGTTCACCCCCGATGAGCGCATCGCCATGGTTGAGCGCGAGGTTGCCGCGCTGGGCATCGGCAACGTGCGCGTCGTCGGTTTCAACGCGCTGCTGATGAAATTTGCCGAGGTGCAGGGTGCTTCGCTGATCATTCGCGGGCTGAGGGCGGTCGCCGATTTCGAATATGAGTACCAGATGGCGGGCATGAACCAGCAGCTCAACGCCGGGATCGAGACGGTGTTTTTGATGGCCGACGTCGGCCTGCAACCGATCGCATCCAAGCTGGTCAAGGAAATCGCGCTGTTCGGCGGCGAGATCGCCCCCTTTGTAAGCGCGGCGGTCAAGGATGATGTGGTGGCGCGCGTCGCGAAGACCGGGCGGATGGGCGACCTGTAGCGCTGCTACGTGAGCCTGCCCTTGTTCCCGGCCTTACCCTTGTCATTGCCATGACAGCCGCGCCCCGCTATCGCCCCTGCATCCTATTATGGCGGACCCCATTATGGCCGCATCCCAATATGAGAGCCGCATGACCAGCCACACTCCGACCCGCTCCGCCTTCACACTCTTGCGCCACAGCCTGCTGGGGCTGGCGCTGCTGGCCGCTGGCTGCGTCCACCATGCGGCGCGCCCCCGGATCGAGGACGTCAAACCGATCGCGGTCAACAATTCGCTCAGCGCGGTGGTCGATATGGACCCCAGCCACGATCCCGAAAATGTGCTGCTGCTCGATCTGTCGGACGGCGGGCGGGTGGCTATCCGGCTGATGCCGAAATGGGCGCCGCACCATGTTGAGCGGATCAAGACGCTGGTGCATCAGGGTTTTTACAATGGCATCATCTTCCACCGGGTGATCGATGGCTTTATGGCCCAGGCGGGCGACCCCACCGGCACCGGCGAGGGCGGCTCGAAATTGCCCGACCTGGCGGCAGAATTCAACTCGCTGCCGCATGTGCGCGGTTCGGTCTCGATGGCCCGCACCGACGCACCCGATTCGGCGAATAGCCAGTTCTTCATCGTGTTCTACCCGCATTTCGCGCTGGACCGGCATTATACCAATTTCGGCCGGGTGATCGGCGGCATGGAATATGCCGACGCGATCGCGCGGGGCGAGCCGCCGCAGAACCCGACCAAGATCCTGCAGGCGAGCATGGCCAGCGACCACCTGCCACCGCCCGCAGTGCCGGCTCCAACTACCGCGCCCTCGATCAAGCAGCTCAACACTTCGCGGTCGAACTGAGGCGCGATAGCGCGCAGCCATGCGCGTAGACCTGTTCGATTTCGCGCTCCCGCCCGAGGCGATAGCGTTGCGCCCCGCATCCCCGCGCGATTCGGCGCGGCTGCTGAGCGTTGGCGGGAACGGCGCGCTTAAGGATTACCGGATCAGCGACCTGCCGGGCCTGCTGCGCGCTGGCGACATTCTGGTGTTCAACGACACCCGCGTGATCCCGGCGCAACTTGAGGGTACGCGCGGCAATGCCAGGATCGGCGCCATGCTTCACAAACGCGTCGATCTGCGCCGCTGGCAGGTGTTCGTGCGCAATGGCAAGCGCCTCAAACAAGGCGATGTCATAAGCTTCCCCGCCGAGGTCAGCGCCGCTGCCGAGACGCTCCACCCCGACGGCAGCTGGACGCTCCATTTTGCCGGGGAGGAGCCGGTCGAGGTCTTGCTGGAGCGTGCGGGCCGCATGCCGCTGCCTCCCTATATCGCCGGCAAGCGCCCCGCCGATGCCGCCGACCGCGCCGATTACCAGACGATGTTCGCGCGTGCCGATGGCGCCGTCGCCGCGCCCACCGCCGCGCTTCATTTCACCCCTGAGCTGATGGCGGCCCTGAGCGAGGCGGGCATCCGCCACGAATTCCTCACGCTCCACGTCGGCGCTGGCACTTTCCTGCCAGTCAAGGTCGAGGACACAGCCGACCACGCGATGCACGCCGAATGGGGCAGCATCACCCCGAAGGCCGCCGCCCGCCTCAACACCGCCCGCCAGGCCGGCGCACGCATCATCGCGGTCGGCACCACCTCGCTACGCCTGCTCGAAAGTGCTGCCGATGCCCATGGGCGGATCGAGGCCTTTGCGGGTGACACCGCGATTTTCATCACTCCGGGCTATCGTTTCCGGGCAATCGACGGCCTGATGACCAATTTCCACCTGCCCAAATCCACGCTGTTCATGCTGGTCAGCGCGTTGATGGGCCGCGAGGTGATGCATAGCGCCTACGCTCACGCTATCACCGCCGGCTACCGCTTCTATTCCTATGGCGATGCCAGCCTGCTGCTGCCATGAGCCGCCCATGACCCGTTTCGCTTTCACGATCCACGCCATAGACGGCGCCGCGCGCAGCGGCACCATCTCCATGCGGCGCGGTGACATCCGCACGCCCGCCTTCATGCCGGTGGGCACCGCCGCCACGGTCAAGGCAATGAAGCCCGAGGCGGTGCGGGCCAGCGGCGCCGACATCATCCTGGGCAACACCTACCACCTGATGCTGCGCCCCGGCGCCGAGCGGATGGCGCGGCTCGGCGGGCTCCACCGCTTTATGAACTGGCCGCGCCCGATCCTGACCGACAGCGGCGGCTATCAGGTGATGAGCCTGTCCGACCTGCGGCAAATTACCGAGAATGGCGTCACTTTCGCCAGCCATCTCGATGGATCGCGCCACCTGATTACCCCCGAACGCTCGATGGAGATCCAGCGCCTGCTGGGCAGCGACATCGTTATGGCTTTCGACGAATGCCCCCGCGCCGATCAACCACGCGAGATCATCGCCAAATCGATGGAAATGAGCATGCGCTGGGCCAAACGCAGCCGCGACGCCTTCGATGCCGGCAGGGAGCATGCAGAGGGCGCCGCGCTGTTCGGCATCCAGCAGGGCGCGCTTGATGAGGGCCTGCGCCGGGACAGCGCCGACGCCTTGCGCGGCATTGGCTTCGACGGTTACGCCATCGGCGGCTTGGCGGTGGGCGAGGGGCAAGAGGCGATGTTCGCCGCGCTCGATTACGCGCCCGGTCAGCTCCCGGCCGACCGTCCGCGTTACCTGATGGGCGTGGGCAAGCCCGACGACCTCGTCGGCGCGGTGGAGCGCGGCGTCGACATGTTCGACTGCGTGCTGCCCAGCCGCTCGGGCCGCAACGGCCAGGCTTTCACATGGGCCGGGCCGGTCAATATCCGCAACGCGAAGCACGCCGAGGCTCAAGCGCCGCTGGACCCGCGCTGCGCCTGCCCAACCTGCACAACCTACAGCCGCGCCTATATCCACCACCTCGTCCGCTCGGGCGAGATGCTCGGCGCGATGCTGATGACCGAGCACAATCTGTATTTCTATCAGGCGCTGATGGCCGCGATGCGCGATGCCATCGGGGGAGGCGCGTTTCTCAGTTTCGCGGCCAATTTCCGCCGCGATTACATCACCAAATAGCCGCGCTAGAGCAAGATGCGATAAAACGCATCTTGCTCTAGAGTCTTTGTTTTCGCATCGTTTATTGCCAAAAACCGGTACCCACTTTTTGGCACGATGCTCTAGTGGATTGATTTTGACATTTGCATCCCCTGGGGGTTGGGATGGGTCTGCAAATGTCAAAATCGTAAAATCCACTAGAACCAAAATCTTCTAGTGGTCCGAAAAGATTCTGACATTCGAGCGCGACTTGGCCTCAAGCGGTATCGAATGTCAGAATCGGACCACTAGCCGATACGGATGTTCGACGCCTGCTTGCCCTTGGGGCCGTCGGTCACGTTGAACAGCACGCGCTGCCCCTCGTTCAGCCCCTTGTAGCCATTGCTTTCCAGCGCCGAGAGATGCGCGAACAGATCGGCGCCGCCATCATCGGGTGTGATAAAGCCGAAGCCCTTGGAAACGTTGAACCATTTTACCACGCCCGTCGCCATCGCTCAATTCCTGTCCAGTTCCGCAGTCCGCGCCTTACGGGTATCAACCCGCCACGCATAAACAAAAGGGCGGCCATCGCTGGCCGCCCTTCGTAAATTCAATGTCGCAAATCGGTCGATAAACCAAATCAGCGCGAGTAGAACTCGACCACCAGATTGGGCTCCATCTTCACCGGATAGGGCACTTCGTCCAGCGTCGGCACGCGCACGAAGCTGATCTTGTCGGTGCCGTCGGGCGCGACATAATCGGGTACTTCACGCTCGGCCAGGCCCTGTGCCTCGGCGATCAGCGCCATGTCCTTGGCCTTGGTGCCCAGGCTGATGACGTCACCGGGCCGCACGCGGCGGCTGGCGATGTTGCACTTCACGCCATTGACGCGAATGTGCCCGTGCGAAACGATCTGGCGGGCCGAGAAGATGGTCGGCGCGAACTTGGCGCGGTACACCACCATGTCCAGCCGCTGCTCCAGCAGGCCGATCAGGTTCTGCCCGGTATCGCCCTTCATCCGGCTGGCTTCCTGATAGGTGCTCTTGAACTGCTTCTCGGTAACGTCCCCGTAATAGCCCTTGAGCTTTTGCTTGGCGCGCAGCTGAATGCCGAAGTCCGAAACTTTGCTCTTGCGGCGCTGGCCATGCTGACCTGGGCCATAGGCGCGGCGGTTAACCGCGCTCTTGGGGCGGCCCCAGATATTCTCGCCCATGCGGCGATCGAGTTTATACTTTGATGCCTTACGCTTCGACATGCGTGATCCTAACCATTTGCTGCCCCCGGCAAGACCGCCGGCGACCATAAAGCACCGGCGAGACCCGCCAATGCCGCTTACCGGGTTTGCACCGCCAGACCGATTCAGCTTTCGGCCAAAACGCCTGACGCGGCCGCCGCTTCACCGGAGTGCGGGGCCAATCGAACCGTGTTTCCGCAAAGGCCGAAGCCTGCGGGGTCCATGTGGAAGCGGGGCCTTTGGCGAGAGCAACGCGCAAAGTCAAGCAACGCGTACCCGGTCAGGACGTAAAGGGCGGGAAACCGGGCGGAAAAAAGGCGGATCAGCGGCCGCCGCGCTTGCTCCGCTCGGCATCGTCCAGCATCTGCTGCGCATTATCGCCCTTTACGCCATCGATCTCGGCCCATTCTGCGGCGGTGTGGCAGATATGATGCCGGGCGATCGAACCGATAAGAGCCTCGCTGCGGCAGATCTGCTTGGGTTTGGGGGCCGTCACTTGTTGGGGCGCCGCCACCGGCGCTGGCGCGGCGGGGGGAGGTGACTGGTCGGCAAATGCCGGGATAGCGACGGCAAGGGCGGAAGCAAATGTCGGCACGATGCTCTAAGCACAGAACTTGCCGATGCCGCCCCGGCCTGTCCAGCCTGCGAATCGCTGTTAATCGCGCGGGGCGCGCCCCAATGCCGACAGCACGCCGCGCAGCGTGCGCACCTCCAGATGGTTCCAGCCGGGCTTGGTCAGCAGATTGCGCAAGTTGAGCCGCGTTGCCACCGCGCGCGAATGCGGAAAGAAATAGGCGCGCGGCTCCAGCAGCGCCTCGAAATGCCCGATCAACCCCTCCAGATCGTCCTGCGCCGCCGCCGGCAGCAGGTCCGACGCCGGCGGCTGCACCAGCGCGCCGCCCGCCAGCTTCGACCATTCATAGGCGCACAGGATCACCGCCTGCGCCAGGTTGAGTGAGGTGAAATCAGGGTTGACCGGCACAGTGATGATCGCACGGGCCAGCGCTACGTCCTCGGTATCCAGCCCCGACCGCTCCGCCCCGAACACAAATGCCGAGCGTCCCGGCAGGTCACGCGCCTCACGCGCCGCCTGTTCGGGGGTCAGCACCGGCTTGATGACATCGCGCCGCCGCACCGTGGTGGCAAACACATTGGCGCAGTCGCTCACCGCGCCGGCCAGCGTGTCGAACACCGCCGCCTGCGCCAGCACATCGTCCGCCCCCGCCGCCGCCGGCCCGGCGCTGGGGTTGGGCCAGCCATCGCGCGGGGCGACCAGCCGCAACTCGGTCAGGCCGAAATTGAGCATCGCGCGCGCCGCCTTGCCGATATTTTCGCCCAGTTGCGGGCGCACCAGCACGATTATCAGCTGGCCAAAGCCGGGGTCACTCTTGGGCGACATCGCGCACGCTGCTGGCAAATTCCTCGAAATCGCGCGCCTCGCCGAAATCGCGATAGACGCTGGCGAAGCGGATATAGGCGACCGAATCGAGCCCGCGCAGCCCGGCCATCACCAATTCGCCGATGATCTTGGAGGGCACTTCGCTGTCGCCCAAAGTTTCGATCTGGCGTTGAATGCCCGAGACCAGCTGGTCCAGTCGCTCCTGCGCGATGCCCCGCTTGCGGCAGGCCAGCGCCACCGACTGCTCGATCTTGGCGCGGTCAAATGGCTCACGCCGGCCCGCTTCGCCGCCCTTGATCACCGACAATTCGCGCAACTGCACCCGCTCGAAGGTGGTGAAGCGCGCGCCGCAACTCTCACATTGCCGCCGCCGCCGGATCGAGGTCGCGTCCTCGCTCGGCCGCGAATCCTTCACCTGACTATTGTCATGCGCGCAGAAAGGGCAGCGCATTTATATTGGCCTGCGATCAGCCAGGCACGGGGCCATCACAGCCCCTGATAGATCGGGAAGCGCGCGCACATTTCGCCCACTCGCGCCTGCACAGCAGCCTCGATCTGCGCGTCGCCAGCCTCGCCATTCTTGCGTAGACCCTCGACGACTTCGCCGATCATCGCGCCGATAGCGCGGAATTCCGCCACGCCAAATCCGCGCGTCGTGCCCGCCGGGGTACCAAGACGGATGCCCGAGGTCAGGAACGGCTTCTCATTGTCGAACGGGATATTGTTCTTGTTGCAGGTGATCGCTGCGCGATCCAGCGCATGCTCGGCATGGCGGCCCTTGGCTTGCTTGGGGCGCAAATCGACAAGCATCAGATGGTTATCGGTCCCACCCGAGACGATATCGAGCCCAGCCTCCTGCAACGAAGCCGCCAGCGCCTTGGCATTCTGTGCCACCGCTGCGGCATAGGCCTTGAACTCGGGCGTCATCGCCTCGGCAAAGGCCACCGCCTTGGCCGCGATAATATGCATCAGCGGGCCACCTTGCAGGCCCGGGAAGATCGCGCTGTTGAACTTCTTGGCCAAAGCCTCGTCATTGGACAGGATCACGCCCGAACGTGGGCCGCGCAGGCTTTTGTGCGTCGTCGTCGTCGTCACATGCGCATGCGGCACCGGCGAGGGATGCACGCCGCCCGCCACCAGGCCCGAGAAATGCGACATATCCGCCATCAGATACGCGCCAACCTCATCGGCAATCTCGCGGAACCGCGCGAAATCCCAGAACCGCGAATAGGCGGTGCCGCCACAGATGATCAGCTTGGGCCTGTTCTCACGAGCGATCCGCGCCACCTCGTCCATATCGATCCGGTGATCGTCGGGCCGCACGCCATAGGGCACCGGCTTGAACCACTTGCCGCTCATATTGACCGGCGAGCCATGCGTCAGATGGCCCCCGGCTGCCAGATCGAGCCCCATAAAGCTGTCACCAGGGTTCAGCAGCGCCAGGAACACCGCCTGATTCATCTGGCTGCCCGAATTGGGCTGCACATTGGCAAAATTGCACCCGAACAATTCTTTGGCGCGATCTATGGCCAGCGTTTCGATCTCATCGACATATTCGCAGCCGCCGTAATAGCGCTTGCCCGGATAGCCCTCGGCATATTTGTTGGTCAGCACCGACCCCTGCGCCTCAAGGACAGCGCGCGAACAGATATTCTCGCTGGCGATCAGCTCGATCTTGTCGCGCTGGCGGCCCAGTTCCTTGCCGATCCAGCCGGCGATGGCGGGGTCGGTCTGGGCGATGCCAGCGGTGAAGAACCCGGCCGGGGTGACGGGCGCAGTTGCGAAGGTCGTGGTCATGCGGGTTCCGGTGCTATTGCGGGATGGGATAATTTGTCGACGCGCCGCTGATGCCGGTCGCCGGCAAACGGCGTTGCCAGAAAGGCGGTGATGCAGGCCTTGGCCATCTCGATCCCGACCAGCCGCGCGCCCAGAGCGATCACATTGGCGTCATTATGCTCACGCGCCAGCGCCGCCGACAAAGGCTCTGCCACCAAGGCACATCGCGCCTCCGGGTTGCGGTTGACCGCGATGGAAATGCCGATACCGCTGCCGCACAGCGCCACGCCGCGCTCTGCCGCGCCCGAGGCGATCGCGGCGGCAAGCCGATAGCCGTAATCGGGGTAATCGACGCTGGCCTCGCTGTCGGGGCCGAGGTCGGCGACATCATGCCCGGCCTGCGCCAGCCAGCGCGCAAGCTCGCCCTTCATCGCAAAGGCGGCATGGTCGGAGGCGATGGCTATGCGCATGGGCTGGCATCCCGGTGAATCGGCATGGCGCCCCATAGAACCTCGCCGCCCGCGATGCCACCCCTCAAGATTACTGCCGCGCCAGATACAAAACATCGCGCGGCTGGGCGAGCAGATGCTGCCCCGAATCGACGTACAGCACTTCCCCGCTGGCCAGCCACCCTGCGCTCAGCGCCAGCGCTGCATCGGCCAGCTCCGCCGGATCGGTCAGCCGCGCGAGCAGGTTCATCCGCCCGCTGGTCTCATGCTCCTCGGGCGCCTGATCGAAACTGGGCAACATCGCGCCCGGCGCCAGCCCATAGACTCGGTCCCCGGCATGCAAAGCGCCCATCGCCAGCATCCGCGTCGCGGCGGCCAGCGTATGCTTGGCCATCGTATAGCTGAAGAAATCGGGGTTCGGATTGGCCAGCTTCATATCCAGCAGATTGATAACAGAGCGCGCCGCGCCCGGCCTGCGCGGTGCCCCCAGAAACGCCTGCGCCATCCGCACCGGCGCCTCGGCATTGACTGCCATCGCCTCGGCAAACACCTCGGGGTTGATCGCCGCCGCATCGTCATAGCGGAACACCGCCGCGCAATTGACCAGCACCCGCAGGTCGCCCGGCCGCGCCGCCGCCCCCTCCGCCATCATCGCTGCCACCATCGCGTGTGCCGCGTCCACATCGGCTAGATCGGCGTGTACGGTCTCGGCCGAGGGCAGCGACGCGGCGGTCTCCTCCGCCTCGCCCCGGTGGTGGCCATAGTGGATCACGACATGCCACCCGGCATCGGCAAAGCCCTGCGCTATCGCCCCGCCGATCCGCTTGGCCCCCCCGGTGATTAGCACAGCTGGCATCATGCGCCGCTTTCAAGCACGAAACCGGCCTGCTAACCAGCCGGCATTGTAGGGAGATGCGCGGATGCTGCTGGATATCATCGATGTGTTTGGCTCAGGCGCGCTCAGCGGCAATCCGCTGGCGGTGGTGCGCGGCTGGGCGGGTTTGAGTGACGCCGCGATGCAGCGCCTGACCGACTGGCTGGGCTTTTCCGAGACCACGTTCCTGATGCCGCCGACCGATCCCGCCGCCGATTACCGGGTACGCATCTTCTGCCCGGGCCGCGAGCTGCCGTTTGCCGGTCACCCGACGCTGGGCACCTGTCACGCGTGGCTCGCCGCCGGCGGCGTGCCCAAACAGGCCGGCACCATCGTCCAGCAATGCGGCATCGGGCTGGTCGAGGTGCGGCAGGACGGCACCGGCATGCTGGCTTTCCGTGCCCCGCCGACGATCCGCGATGGTCCATTGTCAGCCGTCGAACGCGCCGAAGCGATCCGCATCGCCGGCGTCGATCCCGACAGCGTGGTCGATGCCGTCCACGCCAGCAATGGCCCCGGCTGGCAATTGCTGCGCCTCGGCTCGTCGGCAGACGTGCTCGCCGCCCAGCCGGCAGCCCGCGCGCCCATCGGCACCGATGTCGCGCTGATCGCGCCGTGTTTGCCGGGCGGAGGCGCCGATTTCGAGGTCCGTGCCTTCTTCGCCAACGGGCGGGGCGACCTTGCCGAGGACCCCGTCACCGGCAGCCTCCACGCCGCCGCCGCGCGATACCTGTTCGGTGCCGGCCTGGCGCAGGGCAGCTATGTCGCCGCACAAGGCCGCATGGTCGGCGCCGACGGCCGGGTGCTGTGCTCGCAGGATGCCGAGGGTGCAGTGTGGATCGGCGGGCGGACCGTCATGGTGGCCGCCGGGGCGCAGTTGACCGTGTGAAGGCCCGCCTGCATCAAGCCGCGCGAATAACGCAACATTTGGGCCTCGGTAGCAGCTGCGCTATGCCAACAGCAGCCGGCGGGCGGGGCAGGGAGCGGCATTGACACGACCGAAAATTCTCTGCCGCCCACATCCCCGCCCGCGAGCTACTACGACGCCGCCGGCCGCCCGACGTGTGGAGCGGGGGCGCCCGGCGCATCCCCATCACCACCCCGAAAGGCTCGTTCGAGGTCTGGACCAAACGCACTGGCAACAACCCAAGCTGCTGCTGCACGGCGGTCCGGGTGCCACGCATGAATATTTCGAGGCGTTTGACAGTTTCCTGCCGCAGTACGGTGTCGAATATTACTATTACGATCAGCTGGCTCGGGCCGCTCGGACAATCCCGATGATGTCAGCCTGTGGGACCTGCCGCGCTTTGTCGAGGAGGTGGAGCAGGTTCGCCGTGCGCTGGCCTATTTCGCGGCGCTGACCAGCTTGTGAAAGTGCAGGAATAGAGGCCTGGCTCAGCCCAAAGCCGCCTGCTTCTCATCGGCCAGCCGGTCCAGCTCGGCCCGGCTCATCTTCGCCGCCGCCGTTTTCAGCTGCCCGCAAGCCGCATCGATATCGCGCCCGCGCGGCGTGCGCACCGGCGCGCTGATCCCGGCGGCGAAGATGATCTCCGAAAACGCGCGAATCCGCTCCGGCGAGGAGCATTCGTAAGCCGCCCCCGGCCACGGGTTGAACGGGATCAGGTTAACCTTCGCCGGCAGCCGGTATTGCTTGATCAGCCGCGCCAATTCCCGCGCATCCTCATCCGAATCGTTCTTGCCTGCCAGCATCACATATTCGAACGTGATCCGCCGCGCGTTTGATGCGCCGGGGTAATCGGCGCAGGCCTGAAGCAGTTCCTCGATGCCATATTTTCGGTTGATCGGCACGATCTCGTCGCGAACCTCCTTGGTCACGCCGTGCAGCGACACCGCTAGGTTGACCCCCATTTCGGCTCCGGCGCGCGCCATCATCGGCACCACCCCGCTGGTGCTGAGCGTGATCCTCCGCCGCGACAGGGCCAGCCCGTCGCCATCCATCACCAGCCGCAGCGCATCGCGCACATTGTCGAAATTATACAGCGGCTCGCCCATCCCCATCATCACGATATTGGTCAGCAGGCGACCATTGGCGGTATAGGACCCGGGCGCGTCCCCGTCCTCGTCGTCCTCATCGGGCAAGGGCGCAAATTCGCTGACCCCATTGGGCCACTCACCCAAGGCATCGCGCGCCAGCATCACTTGCCCCACGATCTCACCCACCGTCAGGTTGCGCACCAGCCGCATCGTGCCAGTGTGGCAGAACCGGCAATTGAGCGTGCAGCCCACCTGCGACGACACGCACAGCGTGCCCCGCGCCTCATCGGGGATGAACACCATCTCGAACTCATGTCCGTCGGCGGTGCGCAGCAGCCATTTGCGCGTGCCATCGGACGAATGCTGCGCCAGCACCACCTCGGGCCGGGCGATGACGAACCGCTCCGCCAGCCAGGGCCGCATGGTCTTGGCAATGTCGGTCATGCCCTCGAAATCGGTGACGCCCCGGTGGTACAGCCAATGGAACAGCTGCTTGGCGCGCAGCTTGGCCGCCTTGGCATCCAGCCCTGCCTCGCTCAGCAATTCGGCGATATGGGCGCGCGGCAGGCCGACCAGATCGATCCGGCCGTCGCTGCGCGGGGTGATGTCGCGCGGGGTGGTGACGGGGTCGATATGGCCGGGGATCGGCATCAGGGGGGTGCTGGACATGGCGCGCCTATAGGACCGCGTGCCGGGAATTGCTACTAATGCGAAACGCGCAGAAGAGCGCTTTTGCGAAGGCTTGCGGGCCGCAAGGTCCGCCAATCAAACAGACCGGGAGCGGGACGGCACAGGCTTGCGGGCCGGCAGGACCGCCAATCAAACACACCTACCGCAACCCTGCACACCCCAGCGCCGCCGCATCCATCGCGGTCGCCGCGCCGGCCAGCGCATAGCTATCGCTAAACCCATGCCCCTGCGCGTCCCGCCCGGAAACGCTCATCGACGCCGCCGAGCGCATCCCCGCCACGATCGCCGCATCCATCCGCGTATCGGCGGCCCAGCCATCAGCCCCCGCACCGACCAGCCGGAAATGCTCGCCACCAAGGCTCAAGGTGATCGCCCCGCCAGCAACCCGCTGCGACAACCGGAAATGCACCTCACCCCGCACACCGCGCCCCGGCCAGCTGCCGACATCGGCATAGGGCGTTCCGCCACGCGCGGGATGATGCGGCGCCGCCATCGCAATCGCGTAGCAGCGCGGCACGCCGGGATCGCGAAACGCGCCCCATCCGCCAAACATCCCGAGACCGTCACGCGCCACCGCCGGCGCGGCAAACGCAAGCACAAGGGCGCACAGGAAGGCAGGGCGGCGCAACATCACGGCGCTATGCCAGAGCGAAGCCCGCGCGGCGAGGGGGCTTGGAACCCGCATCATCACCCCGCCGTTGGATAGGCCACTGCCATCACCTCCCACGCCTTGCTCCCGCTCGGCAGCACCACGCGCCGCGTATCGCCCACCGCCGCGCCGCGCAGACTGCGCGCGAGCGGCGCGTTCCACCCGATGCGCCCGGCCGAAGCATCCTGCTCATCGTCACCGACCAGCGTGATCTCCCGGCGCATACCGTCCTTGTCCGCGATCGTCACCGCCGCCCCGAACCAGCAGCGGCTGCGATCCTCCTGCCGCGCCGGGTCGATCACCCGCAAGGCCTTCATCCGCCGCGCCAGATGCGCCAGCTCGCGGTCGATCTCACGCAGCCGCTTGCGGCCATAGATGTAATCGCCATTCTCGCTGCGGTCGCCATTGCCGGCGGCCCAACTCACCACCTCGACCATCGCGGGGCGCTCGGTGCCGAGCAAATGGTCATACCGCGCCCGCAGCGCCGCCAGCCCCGCAGGCGTGATCGGCGGGCCATCCAAATTCAGGGTGGCAGCGCTCACCCCGGCACCCGTTTGCCCAGATAATGGCTCAGCGGATTGGGCCCGGTGTATTGCGCATGGGCCGGGTTCATCGCCTCGTAAACCACCGCGTTTTCCAGCACATGCTGCACATAGCCGCGCGTCTCGGTCAGCGGGATGCGCTCGACCCAGTCCACCCAGCCGATCGAGCCAGTGCGCGGATCGCCATTGGCGCGCAGCCATTTGGCGACATTGCCCGGCCCGGCATTGTACGCCGCCACCGCCAGCGGATAGGACCCGCCGAACACCGTCATCAGATGCGAGAAAAACGCACCGCCCAGGTTCATGTTATACGCCGGATCCTCGGTCAGCGCGCCGCGCCGATAGCTGACGCCCAGCTTGCGCGCCCACTCCCCGGCGGTGCCCGGTTCCAGCTGCATCAGCCCCAGCGCCCCGGTATGGCTGACCGCATTTTGCGAGAACTGGCTCTCCTGTCGGGTGATCGCATGGACAAAGGTCCAGTCCGCCCCCGCCGGCACCGGGATCAGCGGAAACGACACTGCACGATACCCGGCGATGCCATTGTTCGCCGCCGCCTGCCCGACGATCACGCCCAAGTCCCGCCGGCCCAGATTGCGCGCCAGATCGGCGGTGAGGTTCACATCGGCATCGCTCTGCGCCTGGCTGGCGATCTCGCGGAAGAACAGGATCGTGGTATTCCAGTCGGCATCGCGCGCTACCTCCCGCACCGCCTGCGCGATCGGGCGGGCCATGAAGGCGGCGCGCTGATCGGCGCTGGGCGCGGCATGCGCCGGGTCGGCCAAGCTGGGGATCGGCCGGCCGACATGCTCCAGCGCCAGCAACCCGTAATACTGATCGGGATAGGCGGCGGCGGCCTCATACAATCGCTCCGCCTCCCGCCCGGAGCCCAGCGCGCGTGCCGCCCAGTAGAACCCCTTGGCGCGCGTCTGCGGTGTCCGCGCGGCGGTGGCATAGCGATAGAACAGCGGCGCCGCCCGCGCCCCATCGCCCAGATCCCACAGCGCCGAGGTCGCCCCCAGCCACATCAGCGACGTGTAATCATCGCGCACGCCATACGAGGACTGGCTGATGTCGGCCCCCGGCGCAAAGCCGTCGCTGGCATGTTCGGCCAGCGCGGCGGCAGTGGCAGGGGCGGCATTGCGCGCCGCGCTGAGCATCAGCGAAGTCCACCGCCTCGCATCGAGCGCGGGATGCCTGAACCCGGCATGCCCGGTCAGCAGCGCAGCGGCGGCATCGCGGCGCCCCGAACGCTGCAATTGCCGCGCCCGGTCGAACACATAGCCGGAATCGCTGGTCAACGCCGGGTTGGTTGCCACATCGACGGGAACGGCCACAGCCGCCAGCATCAGCGAGGGGTTCGCCGCCGCCGTAGCCTCGCGCATCGCCTCGGCATTATCGGACTGAACCGGCGAGACTGCATCCGAGCCCCCTCCGCCCAGCGCCATTCGCGCCTGCGCCGCCGCGCGCGCCGCCGGGCTGGCATAGGCCATCACCCGCGCCGCGCCCGCGCCATCACCGTCCCACAGCAGTGCGTCGAGCCGCGCATCGGCATCGGCCACGCCAAACCCGCTGCCCCACCGCGCCCAGATCGCTGCCTCGCTGTCCGGCGCCAAACTCCCGCCGTGCCACGCCGCGCGCGCCACATCCGCCGCCTCGGGCCGGCCAAATGCGGTCAGCGCCATCGCGTATCGCCCCCGCGCCACATTGCCCAGCGGCGGAAACCGGTCGAAAAATGCCACCAACCTGGCCGGGGACTGTACCGCCAGATCGGGCGAGCGTTCGGCGGCGCCGCGCAATTTATCCTGCTCGGGCAGGCCGGGATAAGCCAGCAGGAAGCCCGCGAAATCATCGAACACCGGCCTTGCCGCTCCGCTCTGCGCCTGCAACGCCCGCCAGCGCGGGATCGCAGCCGCAATGGCTCCGGGCTGCCCAGCGATCAGCGCAGCGCGCGCCCGGTCCCACTCGGCACCGTCCTGACACTGCCCCGGCGCGGAGATGCAAACCATCGAGACCAAGGCGACCGAGGCGATCTTGCGCAACAGCGGCGACATCGGCCTTAACATCATCGGACTGGACATTTCGCGCGCGAACTCTCTAACAGACGGGATAATCACAAGACCCGCACACCGGCAAGCGAGCCGATTTTTTTCGTCGCGTAATTCAACGACAAAGGCGGGTCCCACTTTTTGTCATTACGCTCCAATGCCGTATCAACAGAGGAAGTGTCCATGTTTTCCGGCTCCATTCCCGCACTGGTCACCCCGTTTCGCGGCGGAACATTCGACGAACCCGCGTTTCGCCGGTTGGTCGACTGGCAAATCGAGGCGGGGTCCTCGGGGCTGGTCCCCTGCGGCACCACCGGCGAGAATTCCACCCTCTCCAACGCCGAGCACCACCGCGTTATCGAGGTTTGCGTCGAACAGGCGGCGGGGCGCGTGCCCATTATCGCCGGCTGCGGCAGCAATGACACCAAGAATGCGCTGCTCCACATGAACTTTTCCTTAAAGAGCGGCGCGGCGGCGGCGCTACTGGTCGCGCCCTATTACAACCGGCCGAGCCAGGCGGGGCTGCTCGCGCATTTCTCCTATCTGGCCGAGCATATCGACCTGCCGATGGTGCTGTATAACGTGCCCGCCCGCACCGTGACCGACATCAAGCCCGAGACGGTGATCGAACTGACAAGGCGCTTCCCGGGGCGTTTTGTCGGCATCAAGGACGCCAGCGGCGACCTCTCGCGCGTCACCGATCACCGGATGGGCATCGCCGGACCGTTCGTGCAGCTCTCGGGCGATGACGAGCTGGCGCTGCCGTTCAACGCGGCGGGCGGGGTGGGGTGCATCTCGGTCACCGCCAATGTCGCCCCGGCGCTGTGTGCCGAATTTCAGGCGGCCTGCGCGGCGGGCGATCTGGTGCGGGCACGCGAACTGAATGACCGCCTCTATCCGCTGCATTACGCGATGTTCGAGGATGCCTCGCCCGGCCCGGTGAAATACGCGATGTCGCGGGTGCTGGACTGGATCACCGAGGAGCTGCGCCTGCCGATGGTGGAATGCAGCGCCGAGGCGCGCAGCGCGGTCGATGCCGCGTTGATCCATGCCGGGATCACCAGGGCATGACCATCGACCGCGCGCAGGCCGCCGCCGCCATGGCCGAGGCGCGCGCCAATGCCTCGCCTTTGTGTGTCAAGGTGTTCGCCTATATCGACTTGATCGAACACACCGTCAAAGTCGCCAAACAGCCCGGTTTCGACGACAGCAGCTGGGCACCCCTCGAAGAAATCATCGACAAGCACACGTTCAAGCGGGTCGGCAATTTCCGCGAGGAGATGGACTGGGCCACCTACCGCGCGATGCTCAGCCAATGGGCCGGCACCACCACCTTCTGGAAGAATTTTCGCGGAATTACCGAGGCGGGTGGGCGCGTGTTCCTCGAACTGGAGGAGCACAACACGCCCGAGGGCGGCGTGGAAAGCGTGGTCAATTCACTGTCGCTGTATGAATTCGATGCAGCGGGCAAGATCTGCCACCTCGACATCTATCTGCAATACCTGCCGCCCGGCATGGAGCCTTACTGGAACTGAGCGAAGCATCGCGCCGGCATTTGGCTGGGCAGGATTGCCTGTTTCGACCGATCCGCATTCGCGGTAAGGCAAAGCGATACCCGCCGGGAGCACCGCGATGAACCTGATGACCAAGACTCTCCTCAAGGTAGAGGAAATCCGCCCCCGTATTGCCAGCCGCGTGCTCAACACCAAGGCGGAACTGCTGGATGGCAGCCTCGGCACCCCGATCCGCGAACTGCTGGAGGAACGCGGCGTGCTGGTGTTCCCCAAGGTCCATTTCACCGATGATGAGCAGATCGCTTTCACCCGCACGTTGGGCGCCTACACTTCGGAAAACGCCGACGGCAAACCGTCCAAGATCACGCTGAACGCAAAGGAAAACCCGGCCAGCGCCGAATACCTGAAGGGTTCGCTCTACTGGCATATCGACGGCACGATGAACGGCGTGCCGATCCTCGCCTCGCTGCTGTCGTGCCGCGTGCTGGCAAGCTGGGGCGGCAACACCGGGTTTTGCAGCACCTATGCCGCGTGGGAGGACCTGCCCGATGACCGCAAGGCCGAGCTGGAAAGCCTGCGCGCCATCCACGCCGTCTGGCCGACGCTGATGTATTACGATCCCGAGCCCAGCCTCGCGATGCTCACGGGCATGCAATCGGTCGGGGAGAACGAGCTGCCCTTGGTATGGAAGCACGCGTCGGGGCGCAAATCGCTGGTGATCGGCTGCACGACTCAGCGCGTGCTCGGCGTCAGCGATATGAAAAGCGCCGAGATCATCCACGGCCTGCGCGAATGGGCGACCAGCGAGCAGTTTTCCTACAGCCACGAATGGAACGTCGGCGATCTGGTAATGTGGGACAACACCGGCACCATGCACCGCGCCGAAGCCTATGACCACAGCTGCGGCCGGATGATGCACCGCACCAAGCTGGAGGGGCTGGAGCCGTTCGAGTGAGGTTTAGTCCCCGAACTTCCCCGCCGCCGCGCTAACCACGCCGACCCCGCCGGCGCGAACCTCGCGCACCTCCAGCTTGCGCTCGATCACCTCGTCGGCGGCAAAGCGGAACGCGCCATCGACGCCCAAAAATCCGCCGCGATCATAGAGCCGCGCGGTCGGGAAGCTGGTATTGCCCTGCCAGTCATGCGCGATCCGCAGTGTCAGCAGCACGCTGTCATAGCCCAGCGTGGCGATGCGGAACGGCGCCGCCCCGAACCGCGCTTTGTAACTGTCCGCGAAATGGTGAAACCGCGTATCGCTCGCCGCCGCGAAATAGGCCCCTGCCAGTGACGGCGTGCGCGTCACCACCGCTTCGCCGCTCCACAATTCGGTGCCCAGAATGCGCGGGCCCGACCCGTCGGCTTTGCTAAGCAAAGGCGCCGCAATCGCCGCCACCCGCGCCGAATCCGCGATCAGCACCGCGTCGAAGCCGCCATGCCCCTTCAGCCGCCGCACCGCTGCCGGCATCGCTGCTCCGGCGCGGTCATAGCTTTCCATGCCGACCATCACCCCGCCGCTGGCACGCACCGCAGCCAGCATCGCGGTGCTTGCGCGCTCGCCGTAGGTCCCCACAGGAATTAGCGCGGCAAACCGCTGCGCGCCCTTCTCGCGGGCATATTGCACCACCCGGCCGATCGACTGGCCGGGGATCTTGCCCATCACGAACACATCCTGACCAGCCACCGCGACATTGTTCGAATAGGAAATCACCGGCACATGCGCCGCCCGCGCGGTCTGCGCCACGGCCAGCGCATCCTCGCCCAGCAAAGGCCCCAGGATCAGCCGATTGCCATCGGCGACGGCGCGCGCCGCCGCATTGGGCGCGCCGGCGGAGGTGTCATAGGTGGTGATCCGCAGGTTATCGGCGTTATTGTCCAGCAGCGCCATCGTCGCGGCATTGGCGATCGCCTGACCCGCGCCGGCATTGCTCCCCTGCAACGGCACCAGCAGCGCCACCCGGTGCCGCCCGCCATCGGTGGGCAGCGCGGCGGTCGGCTGGGCGACCGGCGCCGGCACCTCTGCCGCCGGCCGGGTCGGGATCACCTGACAGCCAGCCAGCAGCCCGGCCGTCAGCAGCGCTGCCCCGGTCAGGCCGGCAACCCGGCGCCCCTGAGTGGCTCGCCCAGAATGCGCGCCCCGCATAAATTCGAACATCGCTTGCCGCTCCCGCGAGGCTGGTCCATGCGAAAAGCGATGGAAACGCCCTTGAGTCCCGGTCTGTACATTGTCGCCACGCCGATTGGCAATCTCGGTGACATCACATTGCGGGCGATTGCGACTCTGCGCGGGGTCAGCGCGGTGGCCTGTGAGGATACGCGGGTGACGGGGCGGCTGATGCATCATCTCGGCCTGCGCCAGCCGCTGATCCGCTACGACGATCATGCCGATGCCGCGACGCGCGAGGCACTGCTGGAGCGAATCGCGGTGGAGCCGGTGGCGCTGGTCTCGGACGCCGGGACACCGCTGATTTCGGACCCCGGTTATCGGCTGGTCCGGGCGGCGCGGGAACGCGGTCTGCCGGTAACCAGCCTGCCGGGCGCGTCGGCGGCGATCATGGCGCTGACGCTGGCGGGGCTGCCGTCGGACCGTTTCCTGTTCGGCGGATTTCTCCCCGGCAAGACTCAGGCGCGCGCCGAAATACTCAACGAACTCGGCGCCGTGCCCGCAACGCTGGTGTTTTACGACACCGCGCCGCGCCTGCTGGCCAGCCTTGCCGCGATCGCCCAGACCCTGCCCGGTCGCGAGGTGGCGGTGGCGCGCGAACTGACCAAGCTGTTCGAGGAATGCCGTAGCGGCACGCCCGAGGCTCTCACCGAACATTACACCGCGCATGCCCCCCGTGGCGAGATCGTCCTCCTGATCGCCCCGCCTGGCGCCGCCCCGCCGCCCAGCATGGCTGAGGCCGAGGCGCTGCTCCGCGCCGAACTGGCCCATGCCAAGCCCAGCCAGGCCGCCGGCACCGTCGCCAAGGCTACCGGGCTGGATCGCAAGGCGCTGTATGCCTTGGCGATGGCCCTCAAGTGAGTGACTGGCAAAGGCAGGCCAAGCGCATCGTCGCCGACGCCAAAGGCCGGCGCGGCGAGGACGAAGCCGCTGCCTACCTGCGCGCCGAGGGCTGGGAGATACTAGCTCGGCGCGTCAAAACCAAGCGCGGCGAGGTCGATCTGGTCGCACGCCGCCCCGGCCTCACCGCCTTTGTCGAGGTCAAGTGGCGCGCGCGCTCCGCCGATCTCGACCTTGCGATAGACGCGCGCCGCCTCGCCCGCGTTGCCGCCGCCGCCGAAATCCTGATCCCGCGCTTCGTTCCGGCGAGCGAGGATATGCGGATCGACGTCTTGCTGCTTGCGCCGGGCGTCCGCCCGCGCCACATCGCCAACGCCTGGATGCCATTATGAGGAATATACGATGCCGCTGCGCGTAGCTGTCCAGATGGACCCGCTGGCCACGATCAATATCATCGGCGATTCGTCCTTTGCGCTGATGCTGGCGGCGCAGGCGCGGGGGCATGCGCTATGGCATTACGATGTCGGCACGCTGACCTGGGACGAGGGCCGCGTCACCGCCTATGCCGGCCCGGTCACCGTCCAGCGCGTGGCGGGCGATCATTTCACGGTGGGGGAACATACGCGTATCGACCTTGCCGCCGACATCGACGTGGTGCTGATGCGGCAGGACCCGCCGTTCGACCTCGGCTATATCACCGGCGCGCATCTGCTCGAAAAGCTGAAGGGCCGCACGCTGGTCGTCAACGACCCGGGCTCGGTGCGCGACGCGCCCGAGAAGGTGTTTGTGCTCGATTTTGCGCATTTCATGCCGCCCACGCTGGTGACCCGGCGGATCGAGGATGTGCGCGAGTTTCACCTGCGCCACCCCGGCGATCTGGTGATCAAACCGCTGCACGGCAATGGCGGCAAGGCGGTGTTCCGGGTCCCCGCCGATGGCAGCAATCTGGGAGCGCTGACCGAGCTGTTCGGGCAGGTGTGGCGGGAGCCGTTCATGGTCCAGCCATTCCTTCCCGACGTGGCGATGGGCGACAAGCGGATCGTGCTGGTCGATGGCGAGGTTGCCGGCGCGATCAACCGCAAGCCCGGCGCCGGCGAATTCCGCTCCAACCTCGCGGTCGGCGGCCATGCCGAGGCTTGCGCCCTGACCCCGCGCGAGGTGGAAATTTGCGAAGCGCTCGCCCCGGCGTTGCGCGCGCGGGGCCTCGTGTTTGTCGGAATCGACGTGATCGGCGGCCACTGGCTGACCGAGATCAACGTCACCTCGCCCACCGGCATCGTGGCGATAGACCGCTTCAACGGCACCGACACCGGCGCGCTAATCTGGCAGGCGATAGAGCGCCGCCACGCCGCGATGTGAACACCGCCGCCGTCACCAAACCAAGGCTGGATCAATTCACTGCGCTGCGCTTTTTCGCGGCGCTATGGGTGGTGTCGTCGCACCTGTGGCCGCTGGCGGAGGAGCCCAACCGGCTGCAACCTGTGGCGAAAACCCTGTTCCATGAAGGGTATGCCGGGGTCTCGTTCTTCTTCGTGCTGTCGGGTTTTATCCTGTCGCACACCTATGGTGTCCGGCTGGCCGAGCGGACGATCAGCCGGCGCAAGTATCTGGCGCTGCGTCTGGCGCGGATCGGACCGCTGCACTGGCTGACCGCGCTGCCGTTTGCGGTAGCGGCATTGATCACCGCAGCCCCCGCCGCACGGCCGCTGATCGCCACCAAAGCGCTGGTCAATCTGGCGCTGCTGCACAGCTGGGTGCCCGACAGTCACTGGTATTTCAACCTCGTTGGTCCGTCCTGGAGCCTGTCGGACGAGGCGTTCTTCTATGCCGCCTTTGCCGGGCTCGCGCTGCTCTCGACACGGCGGCTCGGTTGGGGTGTGGCGGCGCTGGCGGTGGGGATCACCGCGATGGTCGGCTGGCGCGTGGCGCACGGGCAGGGCGGTATTGCGCGAGGCGACGGGCTCAGCCTGACGCATTGGCTGAGCTATATTCTCCCCGTCACGCGCCTGCTCGATTTCACGGGAGGGATGCTGCTGCACCGCTGGCTGGCGCGGCGCGATGTTGGCGGGACGATGCAGGAACTCGCCGCGCTCGCGCTGCTGCTGGCTGCGGTGCTGGCATTTCCGGCGCTGGGTATGGCCGAGGCTTGGCGGATGCAGCTGGCCTATCTGCCGCCGATGCTGCTGGTGGTCGCGATGTTTGCCGGGGGGAAGGGCGCGGTGTCGCGGGTGTTGGCGCGGTCGACGAAGCTGGTCCTGCTCGGCGATGCCTCGTTCGCGCTCTATCTGATCCACCTGCCGATCATCACATGGGTGTTCGCGTATTGGGAGGCGATGGACGATCAACCCTCGGTGATCGCGGTTGCGGCGGGCACGACCGCGCTGTGCATCCTGCTGTCGGTCGCGGTGTACCGCTGGGTCGAAAAGCCCCTGCTGCGCACCACCCGCCGGATGATCGACGCGCGGCTTCCGGTCTAGGGTGGGTTGAGATGCAGGTCAGGCCGTAGGCGAGCCGTAGGCGACCGCAGGGCAAAATGGCGATTTTGCGGGACCCGGAGCGGAGCGTGCTAATAGTACGTGAGCACCGGAAGCCCGGAGAAGCGCCATTTGCAGCCCGACATGGGCTGAATATCGACACACCGTAGTGGTTCTTATGTTTTCCGACATTTGCGTCTGCCCTTGCCGAAAGGGATGCAAATGTCGGAAACGAACCACTAGGCGCGGGGGTGCGCGCCCCGGTACACATCCAGCAACGTCGCCGCATCGACCCGCGTATAGATCTGCGTCGAACCCAGGCTGGCATGCCCCAGCAACTCCTGCAGAGACCGCAGATCCGCCCCGGCGCCCAGCAAATGCGTCGCAAACGAATGGCGCAACGCATGCGGTGTGGCGGTGGCGGGCAGGCCTAGCACCACCCGCGCCCGCGCCACCGCCCGCTGCACCATCCCTTGCGACAAAGCCCCGCCCCTGGCCCCGCGAAACAGCGTCGCGCCGGCCTCCACCGGCCAAGGGCACAACGCCAGATACTCGGCAATAGCCGCGCGCACGATCGGCAGCAGTGCCGCGATGCGCTGCTTGCCGCCTTTGCCGGTCACGACCAAGGTCTCGCCCAAAGGCAGCACCGCCCCGGTCAGCGCCAGCGCCTCGGCAATCCGCAAGCCGGCGCCATAGAGCAGCAACAGCACCGCCCGATCGCGCGCACCGACCCACGGCACATCCGCCGCGTCATGGACCATCGCGGCCAGCCCCACCGCCTCATCGGGGGTAACCGGGCGGGGGATGCCCTTCTTGACGCGCGGCCCCCGCATCGCGATGGCGCCTCCCTGTGCGTTGGCATCCACCCCGGCCTGCTCGCGCGCGAAAATCAGCAAGGCCTTGACCGCCGAAAGCTCGCGCGCGGCGCTGGCATTGCCCAAGCCCTCGGCGCGCCGTGCCGCCAGATGCCCGCGCAAAGCTCGCGCATCCATCGCGGCCAGAGCGCCCCAATCCTGCGCCCCCACGGCATCGATCAGCCTTGCCGCCGCCGCGCCATAGGCCCGCACCGTATGCGGCGACCGGCGGCGCCCGTGCGCCAGATGCGCGGTCCACGCCGCCAGCAGATCGGCCCGGCTCAAGCCACGTGCGCCGCGCTGGGGAACAGTTCGGCGATCATCCCGTCGAGCACAATCATCCCCGCCTCGGTCACGCCGACGCGCGTCCCGCGCTGCCATGCCAAACCCTGCCCAGCATAAAACGCCAGCTTCGCCGGATCGACCAGCATCGCTGGCGAAGCCCCCAAACGCACTGCCAAAGCCGCCACATCCACCCCCTCGGCCAGCCGCAACCCCATCAGCATCGCCTCCGCCGCCCGGTCGGGCAGGGGCAGCGACCGCGTCTCGGCGATGCCATCGCCATTACGCTCGACCGCCGCCAGCCAGTTCTCGGGCTTTTTGTGCCGCACCGTTGCCATGCCGCCGCGCCGGCCATGCGCGCCCGGCCCGATCCCGCAATAATCGTGATAGCGCCAAGCGGCCAGATTGTGCCGGCTTTCCTCCCCCGGCCCGGCATGATTGCTCACCTCATAAGCCGGCAGGCCCCGCGCGGCCGCAATCTGGCGGGTCAGCACGAACAGATCGGCAGCCGGGTCCTCGGCCAAGGGCGCGAACCGGCCCTCGCGCACATAGGTGGCGAAATGCGTGCCGGGCTCTATGGTCAATTGATAAAGCGACATATGCGAGGTGCCGAAACCCAGTGCCCGGCCCAATTCGCCCTCCCACGCCGCAGCGCTCTGCCCAGGCCGCGCATAAATCAGGTCGATGCTGACCCGCGCGAAATGCCGCTGCGCCACCGCCAGCGCCGTCACCGCCTCCTTCGCGCTGTGCAACCGGCCCAGAAAGCGCAGCGCCGCATCGTCCAGCGCCTGCACGCCCAAGGATACCCGATTGACGCCCGCCGAAGCCAGATCGGCAAACGCCCCCGCTTCGACCGAGGACGGATTGGCCTCCAGCGTGATCTCGATATCCGGCGCAAAGCCCCATAGCCGCTCGGCCTCGGCCAGCAGCGCCGCCACCAGCGCGGGCGGCATCAGCGAAGGCGTGCCCCCGCCAAAGAAGATGCTGGTAAGCGTCTCGCCCCCCGCCACCTCCGCCTCGCGCGCCATATCGCCCAGCAGGGCGCCGCGCCACAGATCGACATCGACCCCGGCGCGGACATGGCTGTTGAAATCGCAATAGGGGCATTTTTTCAGGCAAAACGGCCAGTGGATATAGAGCGCGCGGGCCATTACGCCCCGAACTCGGCCTTGACCAGCGCCGCAAAGGCGGCGGCGCGGTGGCTGATGCGGTGTTTCTCGGCGGGGTCGATCTCGGCGAATGTCTGGTTCCCGCCCGCCGGCACGAACACCGGGTCATAACCAAAGCCCAGGCCCCCGCGCGGCGGCCATACCATCGTCCCGCCGACTCGCCCCTCGTAAATGGTGCTGCCCCCGCCAGGCCATGCAACCGCTAACGTGCAGGCGAAATAGGCCGCGCGGTTGACATGGGCTCCGGCGGCGCAGAGCAGCCCCTCGACCTTGCCCATCGCCATGAACCAGTCGCGGCCAGCCTCGCCCTCGAACCACTGCCGCTCGGCCCAATCGGCGGTATAGACTCCCGGCCGCCCGCCCAGCGCGGCGACGCACAGCCCGCTGTCATCAGCCAGAGCCGGCAGGCCCGACGCTTCGGCTGCCGCCTGCGCCTTCAGCAGCGCATTATCGGCAAAGCTGGCGCCCGTCTCCGCCGGCTCGGCCAGCCCAAGCTCCCCCGCCGCCACGCAAGCCATGCCGAACGGTGCCAGTAAGGCGGCAATCTCGCGCAGTTTCCCCGCATTATGCGTGGCGATAACCAGCCTGCCGCCGCCGGCGAGGTCAGCAAGGCGGCGCGGGGTCACAAGCGTCCGACTGCCTTCGCCTGCGCGGCGAAAATCCCGTCGCAACCGATCCGCGCCAGCCGCAGCAACCGCAGCAGGCCTTCCTCGTCATAGGTCGCGCCCTCGGCGGTGGCTTGGACTTCGGCGATATGACCGCCCTCGATCAGCACAAAATTGGCGTCGGCATCGGCGGACGAATCCTCAATGTAATCGAGATCGAGCACCGGCACGCCCTTGACGATGCCGCAAGACACCGCCGCCACCCGCCGCACCATCGGATCTTCGGTGATCAGCCCCTTGGCCATCAGCCCGTCGATGGCCAGCCGCAACGCCACCCACGCGCCGGAGATCGAGGCGGTGCGCGTGCCGCCATCGGCCTGGATCACGTCGCAATCGAGGCTGATCTGCCGCTCGCCCAGCTTCTTCATATCGACCACGGAGCGCAAAGACCGCCCGATCAGCCGCTGAATCTCCTGCGTCCGCCCCGATTGCTTGCCCTTGGCGGCCTCACGCGAACCGCGCGTATGCGTGGCGCGGGGCAGCATCGAATATTCGGCGGTCACCCAACCCTCGCCCTTGCCGCGCAGGAACGGCGGCAGCTTTTCCTCGACGCTGGCGGTCACCAGTACGCGGGTGTCGCCGAACGACACCAAGCAGCTGCCCTCGGCGTGTTTGGTAAAGCCGGTAATAATCTCGATTTCGCGCATCTCGTCATTGGCGCGGCCTGAGGGGCGCATGGGTTTTCCTTTCAATGCAGTCGGGCGTGCAGTTGGCGGGGCCCTATGCGTTCAGGGCGGGCATGACAATCGGGTTTGCCCGATCGGCGGCTTTGCGCGATACCGTTGCGCGATGTCCACGCCCCCCATCACCGATCTTTCGGCCCGCGCCCGCGAAGTGTTCCGCCTCGCGGTGGAGGGCTATCTGTCGTCGGGGGTGGCGGTGGGGTCCAAGACGCTGGCGACGCTGAACGGCGGCAGGGCAGGGGGGCTCAATCTCTCGCCCGCCTCGATCCGCTCGGTGTTGCACGAGTTGGAGGGGCTGGGCCTGCTGGCGGCGCCACATACCAGCGCCGGGCGCCTGCCCACCGAAATGGGCCTGCGCCTGTTTGTCGACGCGATGATGCAGGTCGCCGAACCCACCGCAGAGGAGCGCGCCACCCTCGCGCGCGGCCTCAACGAACCCGGCCCCATCGAAGCAGCGCTGGCCGCGACCAGTGCCGCGCTATCCGATCTGTCGGCCTGTGCCGGCCTGGTGATGGTGCCCCGCCGTGAGCCGCGCCTGACCCAGCTGACCCTCGTGCCGCTGGCCCCCGGCCGCGCGCTGGCGATCATGGTGGGCGAGGATGGCGGGATCGAGAACCGCGTCGTTGAACTGCCGCTGGGCCTGCCGCCCGGCGCTTTGGAGGCCGCCAGCAATTACATCAATGCGCATCTCGCGGGTCAGACGTTGGCCGAATCGGCGCGCAAGATGGTCGCCGAAATCGCCAGCGGGCGCAGCGCGCTCGACACCGCCAGCGCCGATCTGGTTCAGCGCGGGCTTGCAGTTTGGTCACAGGATGCCGCCCGCCGCCCGGTGCTGATCGTGCGCGGCGCCGCCAATCTGCTCGATGAGACCGCGTTGACCGATGTCGAACGGGTGCGTTCGCTGCTCGACGATCTGGAGAACAAGCAATCGGTCGCCGAGCTGCTCGATCTGGCCAAAGACGCCGAAGCGACGCGAATTTTCATCGGGGCGGAGAACCGGCTGTTCGCGCTGTCGGGCTCCTCGGTCATCGCCGCGCCCTATCGGGATCGCGACGGGCGGGTGCTCGGCGTGGTGGGGGTAATCGGCCCGACGCGGTTGAATTATGCCCGCGTCGTCCCCATGGTGGATTTCACCGCCCAGGCTTTGGGCAAACTCATTGGTTAGACGGAATTGATTTCGCATGAATGACACGAATATCCCGCCGCAAGACGTAGAATCCCACGCGCCCGAAGCGCCGGCCGATACCGGGGCCGAAACCATCGCTCGCCTCGAATCGGAGGTTGAGGCGGCCAAGCAGGAGGTGCTCTACGCCAAGGCCGAGATGCAGAATGTGCGCCGCCGGCTGGAGAAGGACAGCGCCGATGCACGCGCCTATGCCGCCACCGGTTTTGCCCGCGATATGCTGTCGGTGGCCGACAATCTCTCGCGAGCGCTCGATGCCATCCCCGCCGAATTGCGCGATGATGAGCGGTTGAAGGGCATGATCGCCGGACTGGAGGCGACCGGCCGCGAGCTGGACAAGGTGTTTGGCATCCACGGCATCACCAAGATCGCTGCGCAGGGCATGCCGCTCGACCCGCATCAGCATCAGGCCATGCTGGAGGTGCCGTCGAAGGATGTTGAGGCCGGAATCGTGGTGCAGGTGTTGCAGGCCGGCTACACGATCAAGGAGCGCCTGCTGCGCCCGGCAATGGTGGCGGTGGCCAAGACGCCGGATTGAAGGGTTCGCGGTAGCCGAAGCCTGCGCCATCCGCGCGAGCCTTTTGTTGATGTAAGCCTGTGCCATCTCGCGCCCCTCCCGACCTCCCACAGAATAAATACTGGATGGGAGGTCGGGAGGGGGGCGCGGGATGGCGCAGGCTTTCCGCCGGCAGGCGCGGGAACCGAACCCGCAGTGACCAGTTTTATCTCCCGTCAGCCATCTGGAGATTACCTATGAACGCCATCAAACTGTTCCCCGCCATCGCCGCCGGTGCGCTGCTTCTGGGCGGCTGCGAGCATACCTATGCCGGAACGGGCGCCTTGGCGGGCGGCGCTGCCGGTGCTGTGATCGGCGCGGCCTCCGGTGACGTGGTGGGCGGCGCGGTTATTGGCGCGGCCGCGGGGGCTGTCGGCGGCTCGATGATCCACCGTAACAGCCACTGCTACCGCCACGATGATCAGGGCCAGGAATACGAGGTTCACTGCTAGCTACCACGAACGATCTGCGTCTGCCGACAGCGGCATGGCGCAGATCGACCAGTGCGATGCGGATAGCTACCCTGAGAGATAGCGGCGAGGGCTACTGTTGCTCCGCAAAATTTCCCTTTGATGCGCGCCACCCTTTCGCTAAGAGGCGCGCCTGCGTGGGGGGCGGCGGCAACGCTGTGCCTCGCTGCTGCACTGGAACGGGGCCTTAGCTCAGCTGGGAGAGCGCGTCGTTCGCAATGACGAGGTCAGGAGTTCGATCCTCCTAGGCTCCACCATCCAGTGCCATGCATTGTCGCGTATCATGCCACCACCCCCTCCCATCGACGGGAGGGGGAGGGCCCTCGCGTAATGCCGATAGCGCGAAGTCAAAACCGATGCATTTTCTCGATCAGGCCAAAATCTTCATCCGCTCGGGCGCCGGCGGGCAGGGCGCGGTCAGCTTCCGTCGTGAGAAATACGAGGAATATGGCGGCCCTAATGGCGGCAATGGCGGCAAGGGCGGCGACATCATTTTCGAGGCGGTGGCCGGGCTCAACACACTGATCGATTTCCGCTATACCCAGCATTTCAAGGCCCCGCGCGGCGGCGGCGGCGCGGGCACCAACCGTACCGGCCGGGGCGGCGATGACCGGGTAATCGCGGTGCCGATCGGCACACAGGTGCTGGATGAGGACCGCGAGGAGGTGCTGCTCGACCTGACCGAGGCTGGCCAGCGCGTCACGCTGCTGCGCGGCGGCGATGGCGGGCGCGGTAATCTCAGCTACAAATCCGCGACCAACCGCGCGCCCCGCCAGCATGGGCCGGGCTGGCCGGGTGAGGAGATGTGGGTGTGGCTGCGGTTGAAACTGCTGGCCGATGTTGGCCTGGTGGGGCTGCCCAATGCCGGCAAATCGACGTTCATCAATTACCTGACCAACGCCCAGGCCAAGGTCGGCGATTATCCGTTCACGACCCTGCGCCCGCAACTGGGCGTGGCGCGGCACAAGGCGCGCGAATTCGTGATCGCCGATATTCCCGGGCTGATTGCTGGCGCCGCCGATGGCGCGGGGATCGGTGACCGCTTTCTGGGCCATATCGAGCGCTGCCGGGTGCTGATCCATCTGGTCGACATCACCGGGACCGAGCCGGCCGAGGCGATGCGGGTGGTGGCGAAGGAGCTGGAGATCTATGGCGCAGGCCTTGGCGACAAGCCGCGTCTGGTGGCGCTGAACAAGATCGATCAGGCCGATGCCGAACTGGTCGAGGGCTTTGCCGCCGAACTCCGCGCCGCCGGGGCGACCCGCGTGTTCGCCATATCGGGCGCGACCGGTATGGGCATGGACCGGTTGCTTGATGCGGTGATCGAACACCTCCCCGCCGCCACCGTCACCGAAAGCCCGACCGGCGAGCGCGAGGAGGCCGACGACCGGCCATGGTCGCCTTTATAGGCTCACCAGCCCGCGCTCGCGTACCACTCGGCCGTGGTTCTCAATCCTTCGCGGGTTCCGATGCGCGGGCGCCACAGTGATGCGGGCACGGCGGCACCCGCGCTGACCACCCAGTCGGGATGCGCCATATAGCGCGCCCGATCCGGCGTCAGCTTGGCCTGGGCACCCCGCAGCCGCCCGTCGACCCAAGCCGCCCAGCGCAGCACGCGCGGCGGCAGGCCGATGACCAGCACCCGGCGCCCCACTGCCCGGCCGATCGCGCGCGCCATCGCCGGGTGCGCCCAGCCGCCGGGCTCGCCATCGTCGGGCTCGAACAGGCGGTTCGTCACATCCTCGCCGCCGGGGATCAGCGCCAGCAGCAGCCGCGCCAGATCCTCGACATGGATCAGCGAGGCAGACCCTCCCGCCGGCACCGGCACCACGCCCCACTTCGCCGCACGGAACAGCTCGAACATCTCCCGATCGCGCGGGCCATAGATGCCGGGCGGGCGCACGATGCTCCAGTCGAGCCCGCTGTCCCGTACCAGCTGCTCTGCCCGCGCCTTGGAGGCGCCATAGGCCGAGAGGTCAGGCTCCCGCGCCGAAAGCGAGGAGACGAACACCATCCGGGGCACGCCGCCCGCGCGCGCCGCATTGATCAACGCCTGCGTGCCGGCCACATTGCCCTGCGTGAAATCTGCGGGCGCGCGCGCGCTGACCACGCCGGCGACATGGATCACCGCCTCGGCGCCGTTCATCATGCGGGCCAGCGCCTCGCGATTGGCAAGGTCGCCCTTGACCCAGGTGACGCCCTGACGAAGCGGCTGATCGCTGCGCGCAAGGGCCATGATCTCGATCCCGCATTGCATCGCCAGATCGATCAGCATCGACCCGACGAAGCCCGTACCCCCCGTCAGCGCAATACGCGGTGCGCTCACAACAGAACGAGCTGATCGCGGTGGACGATGGCCGAACGCGGCGCATAGCCGAGGATCGCAGCGTGCTGGCTGGAATGATGCCCGATCAGCGCGGCGCATTCGCCAGCGTCATACTCGCTCAGCCCATGCGCCAGAACCGCGCCGCCCGCGCCGTGGATCGCCACCGCATCGCCGCGCGAAAAGCTGCCCGAGACCCCGGTGATGCCGCGCGCGAGCAGGCTGCTCCCCGTGCCCAAGGCCGCCGCTGCGCCTGCATCGATGGTCAGTACGCCGCGCAGCCGCAGCCGCCCGCCCAGCCACGCCTTTTGCGCTCGCCGGGCGGTTGTCGCGCGCGCGGGCAGGAACAGCGTGCCGATCCCCTCGCCGGTCACGCGCGCCATCGGTGACGCAGGCTGGCCATTGCCGATGGCGAGGGCAATCCCGGCCCGCGCGGCAATCTCAGCAGCCTGCAACTTGGAGACCATGCCCCCCGAACCCATCCCCGAACCCGACCGCGCGCTGGCCATCGCCCGCACTTCATCGGTGATGCCATTAACCACCGGGAGGAGCACCGCGCCGGCCTCGGCCGGATGCCGGTCATACAGCCCGTCGACATCGGACAGCAGCAGCACCGCATCGGCCCGCGCCGCCTGCGCCACGCGCGCCGCCAGCCGGTCATTGTCGCCAAAGCGGATTTCCTGGGTCGCGACGCTGTCATTCTCGTTGATCACCGGCACTGCCCCCGCCTCCAGCAAGCGTGACAGTGTGGCGGCGGCATTGAGATAGCGCCGCCGATCCTCCAGATCATCGAGCGTCAGCAGGATTTGCGCGGCCACGATCCCATGCCCCGCCAGCAGCTCGGCCCACAGCCCCGACAGCGCGATCTGACCCACCGCGGCTGCCGCCTGCGCATCCGCCAGACTGCCGCGCCCGCCTTTGCCCAGCCGCAAGGTCCCCGCGCCCAGGGCAATAGCGCCGCTGCTGACCACGATAACCTGTTGCCCGCGTGCCTTGGCAGCTGCAATCTCCGCCACCAGAGCCGCCAGCCATGCGCGCCTCGGCCCCTTCGCGTCCACCAACAGCGACGAGCCGACCTTGACCACGAGGCGCGGGCAGGCCGCGGCACTGGCAAGGTCGGCAAGGGCGGTGATGCTGGTCATGGCTGGCGCGGCTTAAACCAATGGTCCACCGATGCGACCCCTAAAATCACCGCCTCACCCGCCAATCAGCTCGCGGCCGATCAGCATCCGCCGGATCTCGTTGGTCCCCGCGCCAATATCCAGCAGCTTGGCATCGCGCATAAACCGCTCCACCGGCCAGTCCTTCGTATAGCCCGCGCCGCCCAAAGCCTGCACCGCCTCCAGCGCAACCTTCATAGCATTCTCGCTGGCCAGCAGGATCGCTCCCGCCGCATCGAAGCGCGTGGTGCGCCCGGCGTCGCACGCCCGCGCCACCGCATAGACATAGGCCCGCGCCGAATTCAGCGCGACATACATATCGGCGATCTTGGCCTGCATCAGCTGAAACGCGCCGATCGGCTTCCCGAACTGCCGCCGCTCCCGGACGTAGGGCAGCACCACGTCGAGGCAGGCCTGCATGATCCCCAGCTGTATACCCGACAGCACGGTGCGCTCATAATCGAGGCCGGACATCAGCACCCCGGCACCGCCGCCCACCGGACCCATCACGTTTTCTGCGGGCACGGTGCAGTCGTTGAACACCAGCTCGGCGGTGGGTGAGCCGCGCATGCCCATCTTGTCGATCTTCTGCCCGATGGAGAAACCCGCCATGCCTTTCTCGATGATAAAGGCGGTGATGCCCTTCGACCCCTCGCCGGTGCGCGCATAGACCACCAGCGTATCGGCCTCCGACGCATTGGTGATCCAGAATTTGGTGCCGTTCAGCACGTAATGATCGCCCCGCGCCTCGGCCTTCAGCTTCATCGACATCACATCGGACCCCGCGCCCACCTCCGACATTGCCAGACTGCCGACATGCTCGCCCGAGATCAGCGGCGGCAGATACCTGGCCTTTTGCGCATCATTGCCCCAGCGCCGGATCTGATTGACGCACAGGTTGGAATGCGCGCCATACGACAGCCCGATCGAGGCCGAGGCCCGCGCCACCTCCTCCTGCGCCACGACATGCTCCAGATAGCCGAGGCCGAGCCCGCCGAACTCCTCCTCGACGGTGATGCCATGCAGGCCCAATGCGCCCATCTCGGGCCATAGCGCGCGCGGAAACCAGTCCTTCGCGTCGATCTCGGCGGCCAGCGGCGCAATCCGTTCATCGGCAAAGCGCGCGGCAGCGTCGCGAATCATGTCGGCATTCTCGCCCAGTGCAAAATCGAACTCAGCCATCCACGATCTCCTTGGGGACGCCTCTAGTGGATTGATTTTGACATTCGAGTCCCGCTCGCGGCAAAGCGTGCTTTCGAATGTCAAAATCATAAAATCCACTAGAATCAAAATCTTCTAGTGGTCCGAAAAGATTCTGACA